>QKAL01000197.1 GCA_003246475.1 Lentisphaerota bacterium | reverse complement strand
GTGGCGATTTTTATCGTGAACTCAACCACGAAGGAAAAGCCGAAGTCAAAAAAATGGCAGCCCGGGTAGTTGCGGAAAAAGACCACGCCGACCTGATTGTATCCAGCCCCGCACTCCGCGCACTGCAGACCGCTCACGGTATCGCCAAAGCATTGAACTACGAATTGGGAATGATAATGACCGACCAGGTAATCTATCATCAGGAATTAAGGGAAATGCTGGCGCTGATCCGCCATATCTGCAACGGCGAAAAACGCGTCTGGATTTTCGGGCACAACCCCTCCATGGCGGAACTGGCTGCAGCACTGACCGGCACACCAGAACACAAAACTCCTCCCGGAAGTATCGTCGCCATCGAATTTGAGGCTCCGTCCTGGGAAGAGGCGCTGCAGACTACCGGCAAAATCATCTTCCGCGAACATCCATAATTTTTCCCGCCTTGCATTTCTTTTGCCGGCGGCTATATTTTCGCAAATATTCAACGCCGCAGGAAAGAGGATTTCACGTGAAAAGAACTACCATCGCCGACATCGCCCGCAAGCTGCAGGTCTCATTGCATACCGTCAATAAAGCCTTGTACGGGAAAAAAGGCGTCGGCGACGAGCTGCGGGCAAAAATCCTCCAGACCGCCGAGGAGATGAATTACCGGGTCAACCGCGTTGCCCAAAGCATGGCAAGAAAAACTCTGGTAATCGGCGTCATCCACCATGCCTCCGCCTGGCGAATGATCACCGAACAGTTTATGGCCGGAATAAAAAGTGCCATCGAACAGTTCCAGGACTATAACGTCGAAGGACGCTATTATACTTATAGTTCGCCGGAAGAACGCTTCGAAGCCTTCCACCGGGCTATCAGCCAGGGAGTCAGTGTTACCATCTGTCTGCACTTTGTACCCAATGCCGAAGAGGTGAACCAGCTCGCCAATGCCAATATTCCCTTCGCCCTGCTGGGAACCGACGGGCTCGAACAACAACGCTTAACCTGCGTCCGCGCGGACAGTCTGATGTCCGGTCGCCTTGCTGCTGAGTTTATCTCCATCATCCTCCCCGCCGAAGCACCTGTGGCCATATTCACCGGATCACGCAACTACCGCGACCACGCCGACAAGGTTACCGGGTTTATCGACGAAATGTCACGCCACGGACGCCGCATCTGTGAATTATACGAACATGAAGACCAGCCGGATCTGGCCGCTGCCATGACCGAAGAAGCATTCCGTAAACATCCCGATCTCGCGGGTATCTATTCCTCAACCGGCAACAGCGTAGCCATCTGCCGTGCCATTGTCAAATGCGGACACCATCCGCTTCTCGTCACTACCGACCTCTACGATGAGATCAAGGTATTCCTGCGTGACAACATTATCACCTCCTCAATATATCAGGATGCCCCGGGGCAAGGCCGAAAACTGGTTGAACTGCTTTATGCCGCTCTTTGTGAAAACCAGATGATTCCCGGGCAGGTCTTTATTCCGCCAACCATGATTTTTCGCGCCAATATCAATATTTTTTAACCTTTTCCAGATTGACTTTTAACATACCGGAATTATAATTATTAAACAACAAGGAAAACGTTTCCTTAACACGTAAGCAACAACAAGGATGACGGAGCGAATACTCCAGATAGAAAATCATGGTCACAAACAGCGGTTTCTCCACAAAAACAAATGAACGCGAAAAACTATCGCGATGGATCACCGAACTGGGGATGAAAAATGATTCTGTCGGGGTCATTAGTTCGCAGCAAGGATGGGGCAAACTCGGAATTAGCCAGTCAATCCTTGTCCAACCGCTCTGCCTGGCGGGGAAAGAATACGAATGGGGTCTGGGGACCCATGCCGACAGCGAAATCGTCCTGCGCTGTTCAAAACCAGTCAAAATTTTTCGCGCTCTGGTCGGCGTCGACCACAATAAAGACAGCGTAAATGGAGCAGCAGAAATACGTTTTTCGGTCTGGGTCGGCGACCGCTGTTTTGCCGAAAGCAAGAGCCTGAATGTCGGATCACAGCCTGAAGCTCTTGCAGTCGAACTCAACGGCGTCACCGAATTCACTTTGAAGGTCAAAGCGGCAACCACCCTCAACCTCGCACATGCCGACTGGGTTACGCCGGAAGTCGTAACCACCGACGGAAACGTCATTCGGGTAGGACTGCCGGAAACCTCGATATTTCATAATTCACTGCCGGTATCCTTTGTTTACGGCGGCTTGTGTTCTGAAGAATGGTTCAGCAAATGGGGAATCAAACATACCACCGAAGAAATGCCTGACAGCGTCAAACATCACTACAGCTGCAACGACGCCGATACCGGACTGCAATTCACGATGACCATGCGTGAATATCGGGATCTGCCCGCGTGCTACTGGAACATCAGTTTCAAAAACAACAGCAGCACAACCTCCCCGATACTGGAAAAAATAAAAGTCCTGGACCTGTCGCAGACCGCGCGACAACGTATGACATTGTATCGCGGCCGCGGCGGATTCCATTACGAGGACGGCAAGATGGACGGAGAGGCATTCCGGGATAACTTTATGCTGGTTACCGACGATCTCAAAAGAACAAAGCATATCGCCATGGGGGGTATCGGCGGCAGGTCATCGGTCGACTGGATGCCATATTTTAATTTTGCGGGCGATAACGAAGGCGTAATGTTCGGCATCGGCTGGACCGGGCAGTGGTATGCAAATATCATAGCCAACGATAACTCGGTTATGTTTCAGGCAGGGATGGAACACATCCATACCGTGCTCCAACCGGGCGAGACCATCACACAACCGTCGATTCTTATGATCAACTGGAGCGGAAACGATCCCATCCGCGGTCATAACCTTCTGCGCAGCTTCATTACCGAAAAACTTTCACCGCGCTACGATGGCAAACCGGTTCAAGCTCCGGCCACTCACGGCAGCTGGGGTGCCATGCCCAGCCATGAACACATCAAACGGATCGAAACGATCAAAGAGCAGAAACTGCCGTACGATTATTACTGGATCGACGCTGCCTGGTATGGTCAAGACTGTCCACCAGAAGGTGACACATTCACCTCCGAATGGGGTATGAATACCGGCAACTGGCGCATCAATTCGATGATTTACCCCAAAGGATTGAGAGAGGTCAGCGACGCGGCACATCAGGCAGGGATCAAATTTCTGCTGTGGTTCGAGCCGGAACGCGCCGTCTGCGGCACCCCGATCACCATGGAACATCCGGAATATTTCCTCGGCGAGCGCAAAACGGGAATGAACCTGCTGCTCGACCTCGGCAATCCCGACGCCTGGAAATGGTGTACGGAAATGGTTGCCGGCATGATCGAATCGCAAGGGATCGACTGCTATCGTCAGGACTTCAATTTCAGCCCCCTTCCCTACTGGCAGGAGAACGACACTCCCGACCGCATCGGCATCAGCGAAATCCGTCACATAGAAGGGCTTTACGCCTTCCACGATGAACTGTTGCGCCGTTTCCCGCATCTGCTGATCGACAACTGCGCCAGCGGCGGACGCCGCCTCGACCTGGAAATGATGCGCCGCAGTATTCCGTTGTGGGCCAGCGACATGCAGTGTTTTCCGGACTTCATCACCGAACGCAACCAGCAGCATGTATATGGACTGTCGATGTGGATTCCGCAATTTTCGTTCGGTACCGAGGTCAAACACCCCGGCGACACCTATCATTTCCGCAGTACCATGGCAGGTGGTATTGTCGCCCATCTGTTCCCGTCGCTGACCGTACCCATAGATTCAGACTATCCATTCCAGTGGTTGCGCGATCGCATGGCCGAATATCATCGTGCCAAAGTTTATTTCGCCGGTGATTTCTATCCGTTGCTGCCTCTGAGCGATTCATTCCGCGACTGGACGGCAATGCAATTCCACCGTCCCGACCTGAACAGCGGCATAATCGAGATTTTCCGTAAAAAAGACAGTCCGATTGTTAGAATCAATTTGGAATTACAGGGGCTGGAACCGGATCGTATCTACGAAGTAGAAAACGCCGATACCGGCGATAAAGTAAAATACTCAGGTAAAGAATTGATGGAAACTGGATTGGCGGTTGAAATTACGCAAAAACGCGACAGCCGACTGTTTTTTATCAGTCTCTATAATAAATAAAATCTACAGGGAAATAACTATGTCAATAAAATCAGTTGCAAAAGCGGAAGAAATGTCACTCCTCGGTCAATGGATCAACGATCAGGGAAATTCGGAAAAAAGTCAGATCGGGGTAGTTTCCTGGTCGCAGGGATGGGGCAGGCTCCAGATGAGCAGGTCCATCGTCGAAGACCCGCTCTGTATTACCGGAAAACAATATGAATGGGGTCTGGGAACCCATGCCGACAGTGAAATCGTCCTGCGCTGTTCAAAACCGTTGAAAACGTTCCGCGCCTGGGCCGGGGTCGATAAGAACCGCGGCAGTCTGATGGGAAATGCGCATATGCGTTTTTCGATCTGGTCCGGAAATTGCTGTCTCGCCGAAAGTCAATCTCTGAGTGTCAAGTCTGAACCGGAATATCTCACCGCCGATCTTGACGGCATCACCGAATTTACTTTAAAAGTCAAAGCGGAAGACACCATCAGTTTTGCCCATGCCGACTGGGCACTGGCGGAAGCAATCACCTCCACCGGAGAAGTCATCAGGCTCGGAACGCCGGATATGTCCGTCTGCAATAACATCCTGCCGGTATCATTCGTCTACAATGGCATGGAATCGGAAGAATGGTTTTCACGCTGGGGTATCAAACACACGAAAACCACGCAAAAGGATTTTATTTTACATCGTTATGTCACCGTCGATACCGATACCGGGCTGGAATTTGTTATGGAGATGCAGGAGTATAACGATTTGCCCGCCTGCCTCTGGAACGTCTTCTTCAAAAACAATGGAAAAGAAACCACCCCGATTCTGGAACAGGTCAAAACCCTCGATCTGAAGCTGGCGGCGGCACAACAAAAAATGCTCTACCGCGCGCGCGGTTCATTCAACTATGAAGGCAAGTTCTGCGGCGAGGCGTTCCGCGACAATTTCATCTTCGTACCGGAAAACATGGCCTTAAAAAATAAAATCACCATGGCCGGAGTCGGGGGACGTCCCTCGGTCGACTGGATGCCTTATTTCAATTTCGAAAGCGACGGCGAAGGAGTGATGTTCGGCATCGGCTGGACCGGGCAGTGGCAAGCCGCGATTTCCAGCAACGAGGACGGTATGCACTTTCAGGCGGGGATGGAGTTTATCCATACCCGGCTCGAACCCGGCGAAACTATCAGTCAGCCGGCAATACTGATGATCCGCTGGCAGGACAAAGACCCCATTCGCGGCCATAACCTGCTGCGCCGGTTCATCTTTGAAAAACTCAGCCCACGCGACAGCAAAGGGAACGTCATTGAAGCACCGTGCTGTAATCTGACCTGGGGCGGAATGGTGGAGTCCAGCCACCTTGCCAGAATCAAAAACATCGCCGACCAGAATATCCCCCTCGACTATTACTGGATCGACGCCGGGTGGTACGGCAAGGCCGGTCCTAATGCCGACGAGTTCGCGCCGCAGTGGGGCAGTCAAGCCGGAGACTGGAGCGTCAACCGCGACACCTTCCCTAATGAATTCAAGGAAATCAGCGCCGCCGCCCATGCCGCCGGGAAAAAGTTCCTGCTCTGGTTCGAGCCGGAACGCGCCATCTGCGGCACCCCGATCACCATGGAACATCCGGAATATTTCCTCGGACAGAGAAATAAAGGCGAAAACATGCTGCTGAATCTGGGATTGCCGGAAGCCAGACAATGGTGTACCGAACTTATCGCCGGCATGATTGAGTCGCAGGGCATCGACTGCTATCGGCAGGATTTCAACTTCAGTCCGCTGCCCTTTTGGCAGGGCAACGACACCCCGGAACGCGTCGGCATCAGCGAAATCCGCTACGTCGAAGGTCTCTACGAGTTTCTCGGCGAGCTGCGCCGCCGTTTCCCGGATCTGCTGATCGATAATTGCGCCAGCGGCGGACGCCGTCTAGACTTCGAGATGATGCGTTACAGCATACCGCTATGGGCCAGCGACATGCAGTGTTTTCCCGAATACATCGCCGAACGAAACATGCAGCAGGTACACGGCCTTTCCTACTGGCTGCCGCAGTTTGCTTTCGGGACACAGGGACATGAAAACGACACCTATCACTTCCGTAGTACCATTGCGGCCGGGGTTAACATCCATCTCGCAACCTACGAACGCATCCCGCTTGATCCGGCTTACCCGTATCAGTGGCTGCGCGACCGTCTTAACGAATACCACCGGGCCAAGGTATTCTTCCACGGTGACTTCTATCCGTTGTTCGACCAGTTCGACAACTTCAAATATTGGGCTGCCTACCAGTTCCACCGCCCCGATCTCGACGGCGGCATATTGTTGTTCTTCCGCAAAAAGGAAAGCAACATTGAAAAGATCAGCGTCCCGCTGTCAGGACTGGAAGCCGCCGAATACGAGTTTGAAAATGCCGATAACGGCGTGAAGTTCACGGGCACCTTTGAAGAATTGACCGGCAATGGTTTCCAGGTGGAAATCGCCGAACGGCGCGATTGCCGGATGTTCTTCTATCAGGCGAAAAGATAGTATTACGGTCAGCCTCGTTTTCACTGCAATAACGAGGCTGATGTAATTCAAAAAAGTTAATTGATTTTTAAGCTGTCAAATATAATCTTGACACGTAAAAAAGGATTCCAAGTAGTAAAATGTCGGATTTTTATGTAGGATTAGGGTTAGTAATAGTTGCGGGAATTTTGGCAGGAGGATGTTCAGCACCGATAAAATTAATGCATCGTTTCCGATATGAGCATTGGGCGTTGATCTCGGTACTGACCGGGATGTTCTTTCTGCCCTGGCTGACACTGGCGTTTTCAGTTGATCTGAAAACAGTTCTGACAACGATGCCGATGTACGCCATATTGAAAGCCAACCTTTTTTCACTTTCCTGGGGCATCGCCAACGTCCTCGCCGGTTTGTGTCTGATCCGGATCGGGTTCAGTTTGACTGGCGGACTCATGACGGGAATCGGCTTGCCCATCGGAGTTCTGTTTCCGATGATCTTTCGGGGGTCCGGCATGTTTGCCGACGCGCCAAGCCTCTTTTCCCGAGCCGGGGTGTTTATCGGTATCGGGATAGTCATCATGCTGGCGGCACTACTGCTGATTACTCTGGCCGGTTTCGGCAAGGAACACGGCGGTAAAGGACAATGCTGCAGCAGGTCCGGCTTTGCCATCGGATTACTGATGATGGCATTCGCCGGGGTACTCCAGGTCGGGCTTAGTTTTGCCTTCGTTTACGGTTATGAACCGATCAACGACACACTCCGGGCCAACGGCGCCGGACCAATCGGAATGCTGGTGGGAGTATGGGCGTTCTCGCTGCCCGGTGGACTGCTGGTCAACTTCGGATATATTCTCTGGCGCTTGTACCGCAACAGGAACTGGAGTGAATTGATTTCCGCCCCACGGGAGGTATTCCTCAGCATTCTGATCGGCATAGCTTTCCTCGGCTTTGTGGTCTCTCTGGGATTCGGCATGCAACACATGGGCGCGCTGGGAGCATCGGTCGGCTTCGGCGTCTATCAGATAATGCAGGTGGTCACCACCCAGGCACTCGGCTTTGTTTCCGGGGAATGGGACGGATCGCCGATACCGACGATCCGAAAGATGAAGGCCGCGCTGCTGCTGTTGCTGATCGCAGTAATAATGTTTTCTGCCGGAAATTTCTAACCGTACGGTCCTGTTGCCACTACTGTCGGGATTACTTTTTTGAAGAAAGGACCATCAGACAATTGGCAACGGGACGTTCTCCCTCCTCGTCGAATTTACCGTTGTCACATGGCTTATTTATGACCCTGCCACCGTCAAGATTGACCCACAAAGTAGTCGAGCCGCCACCATCAAGGTTAATCGCATATTCACAATCAAGAGAATCCATGAGACTTTGCATCTCCTTGTAGGTCAGTCCCTGCGATTGTGGAGTACGGCCATCCACGGTGACCATCAGAATCTCGCCATTGCCGGTTATCCCCAAGCCGCTGCGCGGGTGCCGTCCATGCGGCGGAAGTGGCAACAGCTTACCGTCATTTATCAATAGCGGCCCGGCAACCATCACATCGACGGCGTTGGCATCTTTTTCATATTCGGCATCGTCTCGGGAAGGCTCGATGCGCAACCGTCCGTTGCTGCCGATGACCACCGCCCCGGTCTCAATCGCTTGATGGTCGCTAATCTTGCGCCCAAAGGCATTGATGGTCTTTCCGCCGACCTTCAGGAAAGAGATCGCCCCGCCTGTCTCCATCCTGAAATAACCGCCATTAATCCCGGCTATAGCCCCCGCCTTGCGGCACATCTCACTGGTTTTCACCCTGCCGGTCGGCACATATCCCAGATGAAAGCGTATGGAACCCGCCAGCGGTTGAATCTTCAGGACGTTGACATTCAAAAGCTGATCGGCGAAAAATATGCCGTGCTTACGCATCAGAACAACTCCTTTATCTACCGGTCGGGATTCCCATTCTTTTTGGTACTGTGGTTTTTCCGGCGCAACGGCACCAACCACCAATGGCGACGTCATCAATACCGGCATTACCGCCAGCATCATCCCAACACATATCCGTTTCAACAACTTATAAAATTTACTGATCATAACCGCTCCTTATGAAGTATTTTAATCGCTAACATAATCCCATAACGCTGTTTTTCAAAACAAGTCTCCGCCAATCGATATTACATATATTTCTAATGGTTGGAAACAAGTCGATTTGACTTTTACGCCGTTTGCCATATGTTTATGATTTTAATATTTTTCGCGCATTCGCAGAAATAATTCGGGAATCGGGGTATAATGAGAAAAGATTTTTTGCCGTTTTCGAAACCTTCCATCACGGAAGAAGATATTCAGGCAGTCGGCGACGTCTTGCGTTCCGGCTGGATTACTACCGGAAAACATAATGCCGGGCTGGAACAGGAAATGTGCGCCTATACCGGCAGCGCCGACGCTGTCGCCCTTTGCTCAGCAACGGCGGGAATGCATTGCGTCCTTCAAGCAATGGGTATCGGTCCGGGCGACGAAGTCATCACTCCTTCCATGACCTGGGTATCCACCGTTAATCTGATCTCCATCCTCGGAGCCACGCCGGTTTTCGCCGACATCGACCGCGACACATTGCTGGTCACCCCGGAAACCATTGCCAAATGCATCACGCCCAAAACCAAAGCGATCATCCCGGTCCATTTTGCCGGAGTGCCCTGCGATATGGACGGCATTCAAGCACTGGCCGACCAACACGGCATCACCGTGATCGAAGATGCCGCCCATGCCATCGGAACATTTTACAAAGGCAAGCACGTCGGCAGCCGCAACGTCGCCCTTTATTCCCTGCATCCGATTAAAAACATCACCTCCGGTGAAGGCGGTGTGGTTACCGGTCCGGACAAGGAATTCCTTAACAAGGTCCGTCAGCTCAAGTTCCACGGTCTCGGCGTCGATGCCTTCGACCGCCAGACCCAGGGGCGTTCTCCTCAGGCGGAAGTCATCATACCGGGCTATAAATACAACTTGACCGACATGTGTGCGGTCCTCGGACGCCGCCAGCTGGCCCATATTGAGGAGTTCAACCGCAAACGCCTCGAAATCGCCACCTGTTACCTCGAAGAGTTCAGACAGATCGAAGGCATCCTTCCCCTCGGACTGCCGCAGGGGTACGACTTCACTCATGCCTGGAATCTGTTTATCGTCCGGGTTGACCTGCCCGATCTCGACAGAAATACCTTCATGGAAGAACTCAAAAAACGCAACATCGGCACCGGATTGCATTTCCGTGCGGCTCATGGACAGAAATATTACCGCGAAAGAACCGTAGTCGCGCCCGGAGGCCTGGCCAACACGGAATGGAATTCCGACCGCATCTGCTCGTTGCCGCTGTTCCCGGACATGACCAGTACCGATGTCACCGACGTCATCAACGCCATTAAAGACATTATCGCAAAATGATTGAACAAGAAAACGTTGCCGCCGACAATCTACGCAGATTCGATCCGGCGCTGCTGCTTTTCTGGGCAGCAGCCGGGTTAATGCTTTTCGCCGGATTGGGCAGTACTTCTCTCTGGGGTTCGGAAGACCGATGGGCGGAAATCTCCCGGATCATGGTACGCGAAAAGGATTTTTTCCATCCATGCATCAACGGGGTGATCTACTTCGACAAACCATTGTTAAGCTATTGGCTGATCGCAATTCCGTCGCTGCTTGTTGGGGTGGTAAACGAATTTATGATCCGACTGCCCAGCGCATTGGCGGGCATCATCGGGTTATGGGCAACCTATAAGCTCGGAATGAAACTCTGGGACCGCAGGACCGCCCTGCTGTCAGCCTGGATCATGCTTGGCTGCCTGGGATTTGTCTTCTGGGCTAGAAAAGGCGCCGCCGATCTGGAAAACCTTACCTCGATCATCCTGGCGGTATGCTGGTATTACTACCGTAAAGACCGGCCGGGATTCGTCACCTATTTTGTCTTCATGCTGATCTGCGTGATCGGAGCGCATACCAAAGGGCTGCCCGCCATCGGCGTCCCAGTCATCGCCATCATACCCGACCTGTTGCGTCACGGCAACTGGAAAAAACACCTGCGTTGGACTTTTTTTGCGGCAGCCGTCCTGAGTCTGGCCGTTTATCTGCTGCCATTTATTCTGGCGGCAAGCATCCCCATGCCGGAGGGATGGAAATACCCAACCACATTCGATGGACTGACCATTCCCGACTGGGCGGCAAAATGGCGGCAGGAGATTTGCGGGCTGTACCTGGTATGGAAAGAAAACGTCGCACGCTTCATCGATCCATTCGACCACAAAGCACCGTTTTACTGTTACACCTATGAATTGCCCCGCATCCTGATACCGTGGTGCGTAATGTTCATCGCCGCACTCTATTTCTTCGGGCGCAACTATTTCAAAATGGAAGAGAAAAACCGGCAGCTGCTGGAAACTATCGTACTTATCTTCCTGCTGTTTTCGGCTTCCGGATCGCGCCGCTGGTACTACATCCTGCCGATTGTGCCGTTTTGCGCACTGCTGACGGCTGCATACATCAGCAATCGGATTGAAGATCCTTTCAAAGACCTTTTGCGGCATTTGTATAAATACGTCGTTATCACCGCGTCCGCACTGCTTTGCCTGATGATCCCGGCCATTCTTATTTTCAACAAGATCTGCACCTCAGCCGCCGGGTCGTCTTCCGGTGTCATGCAAAAACTGTCCGAATTTACCTTGGCGCCTGCCGGCATGATCACCTGCACCGCGCTGGCAATCATCGCGCTTATCATCTGGATATGCTTCCGCCGCAATCCGGATAAATTCGACTGGATTATCGGTCGCGACCTGCGCGAATGGGCTCCGTTGGCTTTGAACATCTGGCTTCTGCAGTTTCTTTTCAGCTGTGTATTGCCAATAATGCTGGAGCCATATCGCACAGAAAAAAATTTCGCGCTGGAGCTGAAAGGTTTCTGCGCGGCCAGTCAGACATCACCGTCAGAGCTGGCTTTTTTCACCAAACCGGCAACCAAAGTCGTTTTCTACATGGAAATGGCACAACCGGTTCCAGAACCGCAGAACGCGGATGATCTCATCAAGTTGATGAAATCCGAGCGCCCCCCACGTTATATCATCACTCAAAACCGTTATATCAATAAACTCAAAGAAACTCTCCCGGAATACAAAACCGAATCCCCGGTATTAAAGGAAAAGGTCTTTGCCTGGGAAAAGGACAAGGAAAAACTTTCCGTCTGGGAATTTATTAAACAAGGGAACCAGTAAAATGCTTGACACTCATAAAGAAATCAAAACCATATCAGTAGTTATTCCCGTTTTCAACGAACAGGCAACATTGGACGAACTGATTAAAAGATGCCTCGAATCCTGTGACAAGACCAACCGCCCATACGAAATCGTCTTCGTTGACGACGGCAGCTCCGACAGCTCGGCGGAAATGCTCAACAAAGCCTCAAAGGAACACCCCGGTAAAATCGTCGGCTGCTTTTTGAACCGTAATTACGGCCAGCACTCGGCGATCATGGCAGGATTCTCGGTCTGCCAGGGCGACCTGATCATCACCCTCGATGCCGACCTTCAGAACCCGCCGGAAGAGATTCCCCGTATCGTGGAAGCCGCCGACAAGGGCGCCGACGTCATCGGGACCCGCCGCGTCAACCGGCAGGATACGCTGTTCCGCCGCGTCGCCTCCTTCATCGTCAACAAGGCAGCGCAGAAAGCCACCGGTGTCAAGATGCACGACTACGGCTGCATGTTGCGCGGCTACAAAAAACATATTGTCGATGCCATGCTCCAATGCGAAGAACGCAGTACCTTTATCCCGGTACTGGGCAACAGCTTTGCCCGCCATACCGTCGAAATCGATGTTGCCCACCACGAGCGCGTCGCCGGTGATTCCAAGTACTCGCTGTGGAAACTGATCAATCTCCAGTTCAATCTGCTGACCTGCATGACCACCGTCCCGCTGCGCCTTTTGAGCGTTGTCGGCGGCATTATTTCCGCTTTGGGTATGCTGTTCGCAGCCTTCATCATCGTCATGCGCTTCATCAAGGGCGACGACTGGACGGCCCAAGGGGTATTTACACTGTTCGCCGTTTCATTCGTTCTCGGTGGCGTACAACTTATCGGAATGGGGTTGCTGGGAGAATATATCGGCCGGATTTATACCGACGTGCGCGCCAGACCGCGTTATTTCATCCAGACGGTAACCGGGAAAAGAGATTTACTCGCCGGAAAATGATTTTTTGTACTTTTCTTGCCGTTTTTGTCGGTTTGGGAATTAGTAAATGACGTTTTTACGGTTATATTAAAACACTTGTTATGATGTAAAATGATAAAAAACGCAGTTAATATAATTATATCGGAGGATGAATAATGAAGTGTGTTGTTTTTGCCTACCACAACATCGGCTGTGTAGGGATAAAATCACTGCTGAAAAATGGTTTTGAGATCGAAGCCGTCTTCACGCATCAGGATAACCCCAACGAAAACGTCTGGTTTGAATCGGTTGCCGAACTGGCTTCACAGCATGGCATTCCCGTCTATGCACCGGAAGAAGTCAACCATCCTCTGTGGGTAGGCAAGCTCCAGAAGATGAACCCTGATTTCATCTTCTCGTTCTACTATCGCAATATGCTGAAAAAGGATGTCCTCGACACCGCGTCGAAAGGCGCCTTCAACCTCCATGGATCGCTCCTGCCGAAGTACCGCGGCCGCTGCCCGATCAATTGGGCGATCATCAACGGCGAAAAAGAAACCGGCGTTACGCTTCATAAAATGACTGTACATCCGGATGACGGCGATATTGTCGCCCAGGAAAAGATTGCCATCAATGATGATGACACCGCGAAAACTTTGTTTGCCAAGGCAGAAGCTGCCGCCGCCTCCATGCTGGAAAAATCCTTGCCGGCACTGAAAAACGGCACCGCCAAGCTCACCCCGCAGGACAGCTCCAAGGCCACCTATTACGGCGGCCGCAAAGCTGAAGACGGCGAGATAGACTGGACCAAACCCGCATCCCAGGTCAGAAACCTGGTCCGCGCGGTCACCCGTCCCTACCCCGGCGCTTATAGCTTCATCGGCGAACGTAAGTTCCTCTTCTGGGACGTCTCTCTGGCTGAAGGTTCCGGCAAACCCGGTATGATCCTGTCCAAGAATCCGTTGATCATCGCCTGCGGCGAAGGCGCGGTCAAAGTCAATTTTGCCCAGACCTCCAACGGCATCTATTCCAGCGGCGAACAGTTCACCGCCGACGCGCATCTCGAACCGAATATGACTTTCGGCCAGAATCCGCGCAAGGTCATGGAAGCCAACCGCAAGAAGACTGTACTGATCCTCGGGGTCAACGGTTTCATCGGCAGTACCATGTCAGAACGTCTGCTGGAAAGCGGCAAATACATTGTCCACGGCATGGACCTGCGTTCCAACTATATCCCGCACCTGCTCGGCAAGAAGGACTTCCACTTCTTCGAAGGCGACATTTCCATCCACTCCGAGTGGATCGAATACCACATCCGCAAATGTGATATCGTGTTGCCGTTGGTGGCCATCGCCACCCCGATCGAATACACTCGTAACCCGTTGCGCGTTTTCGAGCTTGACTTTGAAGAAAACCTGCGCATCGTCCGTTACTGCGTCAAATACAACAAGCGCATCATTTTCCCGTCCACCTCCGAAGTTTACGGCATGTGCGACGAGGAAAGCTTCGACGAAGACAACTCCAAGCTCATCCTCGGTCCAATCCGGATGCAGCGCTGGATCTACTCCTGCTCGAAGCAGCTGCTTGACCGTGTTATCTGGGCGTATGGCGTCCGCGACGGCCTGAAGTTCACCTTGTTCCGTCCCTTCAACTGGGTCGGACCACGTTTGGACTCGCTCAACTCCGCACGTATCGGCAGCTCCCGCGCCATCACTCAGCTGATTCTGAATCTGGTTCAGGGAACCCCGATACAGCTGATCGACGGCGGCGAACAGAAGCGCTGTTTCACCGATGTTGCCGAAGGTATCGAGTGCCTGTTCCGCATCATCGAGAACAAAAACGGCTGCTGCGACAGCCAGATCGTCAATATCGGCAATCCGGTCAACGAAGCCAGCATCAAAGAACTGGCCGAACTGCTGGTTGCCAAGTTTGAAAAGCATCCCGACCGCAGCAAATTCCCGCCGTTCGCCGGTTATGTCGAAGTCGAAAGCGGCTCCTTCTACGGCAAAGGCTACCAGGACGTACAGCACCGCCGTCCGAGCATCAAGAACGCACAGCGTCTCCTGGGCTGGACCCCGGTTATCGGGCTGGAAAAATCAGTTGAAACCACGCTTGATTTCTTCCTGAAGGAAGCGATCAATTCCGGCGATTTCTGCTGATAACAAAAGTCAAATAAAAACATTCAAGGGTTAAGAGCAGTCCTCTTAACCCTTTTTGGTCAATATATGTACAACTTTTTTAATTTCAAAGACGGCAGTTTCGACCTGAACGCACCCGGCAGTTTCAAACGCTACCTGGTGATATTATCCGTCTTCGCCATGGTCCTCTATTTCGGCGGTATTTCCCTGCAGGAATTCAGCGGCGCCGATGAACCACGTGTCGCGGGGATCGGTACCGACTATCTGCTCAGCGGCGAAATGACTGTACCTCGACTTAATGGAAAACCTTTTCTTGAAATGCCGCCTATGTTCTATTGGGCAGAAGCATTTTCCTTCAAATTATTGGGCGCCACCAATACCGCCGCACGTCTTCCGTCTGCAATCGCCGCCCTGTGGGCGATCATCGTCTGTTATCTGTTCGCAAACCGTCTTGGATTCAAACCATTCACTGCATTCTGCACGGCCATGGTACTGTCGATCGCACCGCAGTTCTGGGCCAACGGGCGCAGCGCCATGGTCGATATGATGCTGGCCAGTTTCACCGTCACTGCAGTATATGGGTACTACAGTTGCGCCACGTCAAACATCTGGTGGCGCAAAGTCTTGTGGATGCTGCTTTTTGCCGCGGCGGCGGGTGGCGGAATCATGACCAAGGGGCTGATCGGCCTGGCAATTCCCGGAGCCGCAATCGGAAGCTGGCTGTTCCTCGAAAACATAGTGAAAAAACGGATAGCCTTCGGTAACTGGGTTTTAATGTTTGCCGGCGCTTTGCTGGCTTTCGTACCGCTGGCGATCTGGATACACTACCTCAATCAGGAACTGGGCTGGGAACAGGGAGGAAAAATCGTCCTGTTCAAGAACAACCTTGACCGTTTTGCCGGTAACCATAACGACCATAACGAGCCGTTCTATTATTATCTCAAAAAATTGCCCGAGATCTTTCAGCCGTGGCTGGTATTCGTCTTTGCCGGATTCGCCTGGTTCGCCTGTCGCTTTTACAAAGAGAAAAACACCGCTTGGCTGATGATGCTTTGCTATGTATTCTTTCCGCTGGCTATCCTCAACCTCTCCTCGGTCAAACGCATGGTCTATCTGTTGCCCACCAACCCGGCAATGGCATTGCTGGCCGGTGGATTTGTCGGGTTACTGCTGCAAGGGGACATCAGGCTGCCTGTGAAACTAAATCTGAACAAACTCGTCTACTGGCTGACCATCATCCTCAGCGGCGGTTGCATTATCTTCTTTGCGATAGCGGCGGTCATTCCAATGGTCAAGCCATTTATGTTTTCCGATTTGAAAATCTTCGGATTCTGCGGCATGATGCTGGCGGCAATGACACTCATGCTAACAGTTAAACGGGAATTCGGCCGGGTCGCGGTTCTGTTACTGGTACTGATATTGACCTCCTTTTCCATCATCAACATGTTCCGCGCGGATAAAGTCAACCGCAAAGAGGCATTCCGCCCGATGTTCAAACGGATTGCCGCACAACTCGAAGAGGGACGCGACCTGATTCTGGTCAACTCGCCGGAACGTATCGACGGAGGCGCGGAATTCTATCTGCAGCGCCGTTTTGATTCCATTAATTCGCCGGAAGGACTGGCCGCGAAACTGACGGCTGAACCTGGCAAATATCTGTTGCTGATCTGTGATGATAAGTTCCTCCGTCCGGACTACCGTATCATCCAAACCTTTAAAGTAAAAAAAGACTACTATACCCTGGTTGAACCGCTGGAGAAGAAATTATGAGCCGAAAAATAGGGCTGCGTATCGACGTTGACACCTACCGCGGCACTCGTCACGGGGTGCCGGTACTGTGCGAACTGTTTGCCAAACATAATATCACCGGGACATTCTATTTCTCCGTCGGCCCCGACAATATGGGACGTCACCTCTGGCGATTGCTCAAGCCGGCGTTTCTCTGGAAAATGCTGCGTACCAATGCCGCCAGTTTGTATGGTCCGGAGATCATCCTTATGGGAACGTTCTGGCCCGGCCCCGGTATCGGTAAAAACCACGCCGGCATTATCCGCGACGCCGATGCCGCGGGGCATGAAATGGGCCTGCATACGTGGGACCACCACCAGTGGCAGTCCAAGATCGACAAGATGACTTCTGAACAACTATACACATCGTTAAAAAAGGGTGTGGACATGCTCGGAGAAATCCTCGGCCGCGCCCCGGTAAGTTCTGCCGTCCCCGGCTGGAAGTGCAATGATCTGGTACTGGATAATAAGGCAAAGTTTTCTTTCAAATATAACAGCGATTGCCGCGGCGACAGCATGTTCATGCCGATGATAAACGGAAAATTACTTTCGCAGCCGCAAATACCGGTGACCATGCCGACCTATGACGAGGTACTGGGGCGTAACGGTATCACCAACGTAAATTACAACGACTACATGCTTTCACTGTTGAAACCGGATCAACTCAACGTTCTCACCATCCACGCCGAAGCGGAAGGCAACGTCTGCCGCGACATGTTCGATGAATACGTGCGCAAGGCTAAGGACATGGGTTACGAGTTCGTCAAGCTCTGCGATCTGCTGCCACAGGATTTTGCGACGCTGCCGCAAGGCCGGATCGTCAACAAAGAGTTTCCCGGCCGGGAAGGCTGGATCTCCTGTATCGAAGTTCAGCAGTAGATACGTCACTCGTCAGGGAGATCCCTATGAAAATAAAGGTTCTCCTTGGCGACACCCGCTTTATGGTGAATTTTCCGTAATGACACCTCTATTTATTTCTGCGCAAATAATATTGGAAACGTAAATTTGTTTTAAAAAAAGAACGCATCCTCAGGTATAAAGTTATTCGCACTTGACTGTAATGGGAAGGTCATCATGGCTATAGGCACATTGTCATTCCTTGCGTTCCTCTGACTATCAATGTCCATGCCCGATTACGATGCAACTAGAAATGATATTTGCCGCCGTACCGCAGGATGGTTTGTCTTAGGAATGCCATTCATTCTCCCCGTCTCCATGGGTTATGGTTTCTTATTAATTCTTATAAGACGATATACCAACATCAAAATTACTTGGGGAACAATGTTGGTGGCAAGTATTTTTCTCCTTACATACTCATGGAAAGAGTCCAGTCCGCAATCCTGGCTGCAATACGAGATTGTTGAAAATGCCGCCGAATTATGTTCTCTGGAAAAAATTCAAGCCATAGACTCATTCTGTGATGGAATCATTGTCATAGGCGTTGTTTGCGGTAATGAAAAAACTTTAACTACGCTTGCCCAAAAATGGGGAGGTAAGATAAAATTAATGACGTCTACTGTCACCATCAACAACAAAAAAGAAGAAAGAAACGGTATGGGTTTTTCCGATAGGCAGAGAACTTTTTTCTTCGATGAAAGCAATGAAAAGATCTACTTTCCCAGACACGATCAGATTATCACAAAAAAAAACA
>QKAL01000083.1 GCA_003246475.1 Lentisphaerota bacterium | reverse complement strand
CGCCTGAATGCGGCAAATCCGGAATATCTGCCGAAGTCGCTGATCAAAGGGTTGGCGGAAGGAGTAGTGCTCTGTCACTATTTCCCGCGTGAAACAATGGAAAAGTTTACCGCCAATTTTCCCTGTGTATCAATCTGTTACGACTACAATCTGCCGAATATCGATGTGATCGGTCCCAACAATTTCGATGGGATGAGTAAGTTGCTCCGGCATCTGGTGTCACATGGACATCGAAAAATCGCCTATGCCGGATGCCTCCGCGACTGTTTCGGCATTCACCGTGCCCGCCTTGCCGGATTTCTGGAAGCGTTCATTGAGCTGGGACTGGAATTCAATCCTGCCAATATATTCGACTTTTCTGACGACGGGACGGAAAAACGGTTAATCGAACGGATTCTGCAACCGAATGACACCGCAGGGATTACCGCACTGATATGTGGCGATGACGAATTGGGGTATCGGCTTGCCGGACGATTCAAAGAAATCGACATTAATATTCCCGGCATGATTTCCATTACCGGATTCGATTCAGTATCCGCACCGGAAGGTTTGCCACAGTTGACATCCATCCGAATTCCTTCCATTGAGATTGGTAAATCTGCGGTAAATGCCTTGTTCGAGCGGATACGAAACCCGATGGCAACGGCAAAGCGGATCACGCTGGATTGTATGTTAATCGAAGGGCTTACAGTTAAAACAATATAACACGACAACGAATTAAAGGAGAAGGAAAAATGAAAAAACGATTCACACTCATCGAACTCCTGGTGGTAATAGCCATCATAGCGATTCTGGCGGCGATGCTTTTGCCGGGATTGAGCCGGGCGAGAGAGGTGGCAAAGAGTACCAAATGCCTAGGAAATTTGAAACAGTGGCATCTGGTGTTAAACGATTTCATCAACGATCACAGTGAATATTTGCCGTCGACTTCCATAAACATCAATAACATACCGGAAAATCCGATTACGGGAGGTCTTTTTCAGTGGCATGATGCACTGGCGCGATTGGGATACATACCCGGGTACAAGACGTATCTTGATTTCCCTGGTAATGGTATCGCCAGGTGTTCCTCCGCACCGGCAACATGGGACGTAAATCATATGCCGAATTACGGCCTGAACTCATACACCGGAGTCGAATGGGGCGGCCTACAAGCTCAGTACGGTTCAACCTGGAAAAAATTAGGTGCCGTGAAGAAACCCTCAGCAACGCTGGCCATGGCCGATACGTACTCCTTTGTACTGATGACGGGCTGGGGTCACATTCCAAATTACCGGCATATTGGGCGGGCTTCGACAGTTTGGTTTGACGGACATGCATCGCTGGAAAGAAAGGTCGATATCGAAGGTACCGATCAGGGCCAGGATTATTATTTCCGGTTTGACAAATAGAGTTTCTCAATTTTATAAGATTATCAACCTTAATCCGGGAGTATGGTGACTCCCGGATGTAATCATTAAACAACGGAGAAGAGCATGAGGCACCAGTTCGTGAGCACATTCGCACCATCAAGAAAACTATTCTTTACAATTATGGCAATGTTTGCTGTAATATCCACAAGAGCAGATTGGAATTCTGTTAATAATAATTTCCAGGCCGGAACCGACAACAAGGTCAAGGGACCCGGTAAGGCATACACAGTAAGTCGGCCAGAGCAAGGGGAATGGAAATTTACCGCCGATCTGAGGAATCACAGCGCCAATCTCAGCGGGAATGACATTAACGTGTATTCCGTGTCAAACGTGACCTTCAGCGATTATAGCATTGCATCAGGACACGGCGGCATGAACAGCTCCATCATTTTCCGGTTGGAATTTTCGGAGCCGGTGTCACAAATAAGTTGGGATATCAGCCAACATTTTCTGCATCTCTCAGAAAAAGGCAAGTTCTCAGCTAAATATTGCGGGGAAGACGGGAAGTGGCGGGATGCCTATAAATACCCAAGTCCATACCAGAAGGACATCGATCCGGAACCGGTGATCATAAAATTCAGCAAACCGATCAAAACTTTGTACCTTGGCTGGGTTGCCGAAGTCCCATCAGGTCAGACGGGTTTTTGGAATATGAACAGCCTTGGAACATTGCACATCACTGGCGAGAATGGAACCGCGGGTGAAGATAAAGCCGTCGTCAAAACGGTTGAATAAGATTATCAGCCCTGATCCGGGAGTGTAATAACTCCCGGGAGGGAACATTAAATACCAGCGGAGAGTAAGATGCACCAGTTCGTGAGTATATTCGCACCATCAAGAAAATATCTTTTTGCAGTAATTGCATTGTTTGTCGTAATATCCACAAGAGCAGATTGGGATTGTGTTTATAATAATTTCCAGGCCGGAACCGACAACAAGGTCAAGGGCCCCGGCAAGGCATACACGGTAAGTCAGCCAGAACAAGGGGAATGGAAATTTACCGCCGATCTGAGAAATCACAGCGCTAATCTCAGCGGGAATGACATTAACGTGTATTCCGCGTCAAACGTGACCTTCAGCGATTATAGCATTGCATCAGGACACGGCGGCATGAACAGCTCCATCATTTTCCGCTTGGAATTTTCCGCGCCGGTATCACAAATAAGTTGGGATATCAGCCAACATTTTCTGCATCTCTCAGAAAAAGGTAAGTTTACCGCCAGATATTGCGGGGAAGACGGGAAGTGGCATGATGCCTATAAATACCAAGGTCCATACCAGAAGGACATCGATCCGGAACCGGTGATCATAAAATTCAGCAAACCGATCAAAACTTTGTACCTGGGCTGGTTTGCCGAGGTCCCGCCGGGCCAGACGGGTTTTTGGAATATGAACAGCCTTGGAACATTGCGTACCACTGGCGAGACTGGAACCGCGGGAAATGACAAAGCCGCCCTCAAAACGGCTCAACGCGAACACGTGATCCCGGATTCATTTTTCGGAGCCAACATCCATGTGGCTCGTCCCCTGGAAGTTTCGTTGCTGAATGAATTGCATATGTCCGAAGTCCGGGTGGATTTTCTCTATCGCACATTGGTTCCTGAAATGGGGAAGTATGATTTTTCCAACGGCAACTGGGTAATCGAAAGTGCCGACTGCGGTTTACGGGAAAAATTGAACCTGGATGTGGTAGTCACCGACGGTCCGGACTGGGCCCGCAACGCCAACGGGACTTTCCCCAATGATGCTTCGCTGGCCGATTTCGAAAACTTCATTTATTCCATCGCGACAAAGTATAAAGGAAAGATCAAATACTGGGAAGCGATGAACGAACCGGACATGGCCGTATGGAAGGAGCAGTATGTAGTACTGCTCAAGGCTTTTTACCGTGGGATCAAGCGTGCGGATCCGACTAATCTGGTCGTATTGTCCGGTTTTGCCGGAGATGAGGCGGCACAGCTGGAGTCGGTATATCGGCATGGAGCCAAGGGATATTTCGATATTCTCAATTCACATTCTTATACGAGACCGCGTTTACCGGATGAAGGAGGTTTTCTGGATAAGATCGATGCATTGCGGCAGGTCATGCGCAAATATAAAGACGAAAAACCGCTTTGGGTCACCGAAGTGGGATGGAACGGCGTCCCGAAAGCATCATTGGAACAATATCGGAGCAAATACCTGAGCCACCGGAGTTATTCTTCCGACGAGGACGTTCAAACAGCAGGAACAGCGCAGGCTTATTTGCTGGCGGCAACTGATCCGTGGATCAAAAGGGTCTATATTTTTCACCTGGTACAACCGATCGCGAGCACAGCGGAGAGTTCTGATGCGGATCATTATATCGGGCTGGTCGAGTCCACCGACAATGGAGAAATCAGGAAACGTGACTCCTTTTATGCCTTGAAAACCGTGATTGAAATGATCAGCGGATCGACTTTTGTAAAAAAACTGAAGATGAATGGAGGAACTACGGCATTGCTGTTCCGTCGTGACGGACGCTCGATAATCGCAATATGGAGTCGGGATAATAACGCCCGGCTGGAGTCACAGGGGAAATTTACCTTGCAACGGGTAGTCAATGTGACAGGAGTGGCAGAGACAAACGAAAGTAACACGCTGAATCTTTCACGGAAACCGATTTATCTGGAATGTTCGTCCGAACAGGAAAATAAATTACTTGAGCAGTTGAAAATGGCGGATCTTCGAGGAGCGGCAGGTTTTCTTTTGCAATGGGGAAATTTGAGTTTCGACCAGCAGGGTAAAGGCAATGCAGTAATGGTGGAATTGGAAAATGTTTCCGGAAAAAACGCCCCCCTGCCATTAGTCACTCTGAGTGCGGATAACTCCTGCCATTTTTCACCGGCAGAGCTTCGTGACGCCAAAAGCTATGTCCCGGGCGAAAAACGCCAGTATCGTGTTCTTTTGACCAATCCGGGAAATGGGGATGAAATATCTTTCAAGGCGGAGGCCCGTTTTCAAGACAATGAATCAACCGTCAAGGTTGGCAAGGATTTCCGCTGTTTGGCCATTCCATCAATTGCGGATAATGCTAGCTTGGCAGATTTTACGACTGGAAAATCAGGTGGTGTAATCGAGTTCGGCCGGGAATCACGGCAACGGGAAATACCTGATTGGCAGGGAGAGAAAGATTGCTCTGTCCGCTGTCGTCTGGCCTGGAATTCCAGAGGCCTGTTTTTTGTCAGTAAAGTCAGCGACAATGTTCACTATCAGGATGCCGCAAGCGACAAACTCGCCGAGCTTTGGCGCGGCGACAGCATACAGTTGGGATTCAACCTTACCGGAAAAGCAATGGCTTCCGCCAATGTCAGCCGGTATGGTGTTGACGATGCCGAATTGGGACTGGCATGGAATCCGGCCACGCAACAGGCCGAAGCCTATGTCTATTTTAACCCGAATGGCAAGACCGGACCGGTAAAACTGGATAACCTGTCGATCACAAGGGATGAGAAGGAGAAGTGTACCGTATATGCGGCGTTGATCCCGTGGTCGCTTTTCGGCTTGAAATCCTCTCCCGCCACCGACATGATCGCGATGAATATCCTGGTCAATGACAATGATGGCTCGGGACGGCGCGGATGGCTGGAGTGGGCTCCTGGCATTGGATTGTCAAAAGATCCTGGACAGTTTCCCAAGATTATGCTGATAAAGAAATAAATCTCTTGCATCTCGTTTTCAAAGCGGTTGTCCGAATACCGGACAACCGCTTTTTTTTGCCCCAAGGCGGTATTCATCCACGGCCTCGCCGGAGAACTGAGTCCATACGGCATGCGGGGTCTGCGCCCGGAGGACCTTATCGATCTGATCCCGTTTGCGATGAAACACATTTCTCCCTTCGCCTGAACCGCAGGAAAAATCAGAGATAATTCTGTCGTCATATATTGTCAAAAAAAACGAAATTCCTTAATTTTTATAAAAAAAATACCAAACGCCTTTTTCACGTATTGACTTTTTTGACAGTATACGGTAAAATACAATCAAAGCGTTTTGACAAATTTTTACCGGGACAGAAAAAGTGCGACAGAAAGTAACCATCAATGATGTAGCTGCATTAACAGGGGTATCCGTTAGTACGGTATCCCATGCTCTCAGCGGCAGACGCAAAATCAGCGACGAAGTACGCAAGAGAATTTTTGACGCAGTAACTCAGCTCAATTACCGTCCGTCATATACCGCACGGGTTATGAGTTCGAAACGTACTATGCTCGTCGCAGCGCTGATCAGTGATTGCGGCAATGCCGCCACCGGACAGTTGTTTGAAGCCATTAACGCGGAACTGGCGCGTTATTCATATAAGATGGTACTTGCGGTAACCGGACCGACCAAGGAACGCGGCAGGGAAATGCTCGCGACATTCTCAACGGGCATGGTTGACGGGATCATAAACATGATGTACCAGATCGAAACCAATGAAGCCAAGCACATCTGCAATCCGGTTCCAGTAGTGACTTATCTGCGACAGGATTCCGCCCCGGTCTATATTGATTTCGAAAACGCCGCGATCCAGGCCATGGAATATCTCTGGAGCCAGGGACACCGCAGAATCGGATTCATCACCTCTAATACCAGAATCTATAATGGCATAGAACCATGTCTGACCGGAGTAAAGCAGTTCCTTTCCTCCAAACGAGTGGATTTTGACCCGCAGCTAATTTATGAGGGCAGCAACACCTGTGACAGCGGCATGATTGCGGCGGAAAATCTTTACAAACAGGGCGTCACCGCCATATTTGCCGGCAATGACCAGATGGCAGCCGGAGTCTACCAGTGGGCATACCAGAACAATCTGCGCGTTCCAGACGACCTTTCGGTAATTGGATTTGACGACAGCCCGCTTGCCACCTCAGTATGTCCGCCGCTGACCACGCTCCAATTCCCGAATCAGGAGATCGCCAGGCATACGGTAGAAAGCCTGATCGCCAAGATTGAATTGCAACAGGATCCCATTCAAACCAAGGTCATTCGCCCGACCTTGATTATCAGAAGATCAACGCAACCAGTTAATATATAAAAAAACCTTATTAAAAGGAGAAGAGAAATGTTTAAGAAAAGATTCACACTGATCGAACTTCTGGTAGTAATCGCCATCATAGCCATCCTGGCAGCCATGTTGCTGCCGGCATTGAGCAGCGCCCGCGACCGCGCCAAAAAGCTGTCCTGCATGAGTAACCAAAAACAAATGGGACTTTGTTTCGAACAGTATTACGGCGATAATAATGACAATTTCCCGGTAATGAACAATTCAGGATTATGGTATAACGCCGGTCCCGGCGGAGAATGGTATATGCTGGTTGGAGAATACAGCGGCAAGGCTTCCTATGATATTCCCGGAATGGGACCATATTATAAATTGTTCAGCTGTCCCGGCGGCGACAACTCCTGCAACGGGGCACAATGGAGCTTCCCGATTGCTGGACATAATTCCTGGGGCGCATACACTTACAACGGCTGGCTTGTCGGCAGAAAGAAATCGAAGATTCGAAATGCCTCCTCGTGCGCCATGGTTATGGAAGCGCGGGTATTTGTTTTCAACATGTCCGGTGACTGGTTCAACTTTGTCGGAACATGTGCGCACCTTGGCCGCAACACCGGCAGAGGCCTGATCAACATCCTCTATGCCGACGGTCACGTAGGCGATATGCGGGTATCTGAAATTTCCGATGCCAACACCGCTTCCGGCGGACCGATTGAGCCGCTTAATCCCAAATTTTAATTGCCTTATAAGTCATTACACTGCGTTTGTCCGGCATTAACACTGCCGGACTTTTTTTCCCAAGCATTCATATTTCATCAGGGGACATCATTTTAATGAAGAAGTTATTATCCCAACTCTTAATCCTGCTGGTCGGGTCATGGGTCGGACATGCCGCCACCGAAATTCCGCTGGATCCGATCTACAAGGCCAACCCTGCCGTCATCCGGCCACGTGGTGAAGTCATCGGGTTCTGCAACCCGGACACCACCCAGAAAGCGTTGTCATGCTTTTTCAATTTCACCCAGTGCCCGGACAACAACATGAGCTTTATCCGGTACGACGTCGACAAGAAATTTTCCGGCAGGCCGGAAAAGCTTATCTGGCATATCTATGCCAATGCCGGAGCTGCAAAAACCGCCCTTACCGCTTGGTTTGTTGACAGCTCCGACGAAATCTACCTCTCACGCCGCGAGGTTAACTGGCGCGGATGGAAGAAGGTGGAATTTCCCGTCCCCGCGAATCCGGCCTGGCCCAGCGGCGACAAGAACAACCGCATCGACCTGCCGCTTAAGCTCCTCGGCATAGCTGTCGATCGAACCGGAGATAACCAGATCGGTACGGTAATGCTGGGCAACTGGAGCCTGTTAACCGACCTTTCCCAAGGCAATCCATTCGTCATGAACGTCGAACTGCCGCAATACATATGGGGCAATGAAGTAATCGAACTTAAAACAGTACTCCATAATTATGCGAAACGTGACATCGGCAATGTTACCGCCAAAATTAACATTTCAGACCGCTATTACAGCAATAAGGTAGTGGATAAGGTTATCAAATTTACGGGGGCAACCGCGGAACGCGCCATAAACAAAATAAAATTGGATCTGCCATACGGTTCCTATGACGTAACCGTCGATCTCTATGACGGCAATAAATTGCTGGACAGTTATCGTGCTGGGTTACAGCGGTTTCTCGGCGACTGCGGCAAGATGTCGCCGGAAGTGGTAGCATTCGAAATGCGCTGGTCACCGGTGGGAGGCGTCTGGGGTTTCATGGATCCGGAACTCGCCAACCGTTTCGGCGCCCGCTGGAACCGTTTTGAGGGTCCAAACTGGGAAAGCCTGGAAAAAAATCAGGGCTATTACGATCCCACGGAGGTGGCAAAAAGCGCCGCTGAACATATAAAATTCAACACCCGGCCAATCGTATTGCAGACCCTCTATGCCTATCCCAAATTTTACGACCCGAAAAAACTGCCGGAATTCGCCCATGGTTACGGCATGGCGATGAAACATACGGCCGCGGCTCTTAAACCGTACACCAGCTATTTTGAACTTGGCAACGAAGACAACGGCCACAGCAAATTCATGTATACTGAAGTGGCCCGCAACGGCGCGGCGGCAATACGTTCACAGCAACCATTTGCCACGCTTTCGAACAGCGGTACCGCCGGTATTGACCTAAGCTGGGTTGACTTCCAGCGCAAACGCCAACTTTTCGATTATCTAGACGCCATCTGCGTCCATCCCTATACCAACAACTCCACACCTTCCCAGGAGGTCAGCGCCGAAAAAAGTTTCATCCTCGAAAAGCTAGAAGACATCAATGGTCAAGTCGACAGGATGGGTGGCATGAAGGAAATATGGACCACCGAGTTCGGCTGGCCCAACAGCGATGCCAAAGGAGAAATAGTCCGTGCCGACCTCTATCTGCGCGAAATGGCGGTCTGCGACGCCGCAGGTATGCAGCTGGACGGGATTTATACCTTCAAACGCGATTATGGAGTGGTGGATTTCCCCGCCGGTCCCGCCGTCAATGCCTACAACATCTTCCGGGCCGGGCACCGTTTCGTCGGCTTGATCGTTGAAGGCCCGGTCTGGACCGCAGTTTACGAAAAAGGCGGCGAAGCCTTTGCACTGGTCTGGACACCGGACGCGGCAACACAGCCGCTGAAAGTTGATGGCAAAGCATATTTCGATATGTTTGGGAATCCACTGGAAAAATCGGCGGTAAAAATTTCACAGTCACCGATTTTCGTCAAAGACGTCGCTCCGCAAATATTGAAACAAGCCGTGGAAGAAAATTGCAAGAAGAAAAAACAATTCGCCCTGAACTGTCTGAAAAATACCGGAGCGACAGGCTGGTCACAACTGGCGAAGATTGCTCCGACGGACAGCAAGGCAATCCAGAACGCGCTCACGTCATGGGCAGGAAAAAACGGAAAAATCATCCCCGCCGACAAAGCAGTGGTCAGCCGACTGCTGGACTGGTATCTTAACGCCTCCCGGCTGTCCGGAACGACATATACCGGAGGAGATACAGAAAAACTCCGTGAACAACTGCGACAGATCGTGGAGAAGGCACACGGACTGGAAGTGGATGTCCCCGGCTTGCGCTATCTCTTAAATCAACTTGACCGGGTCATCGATGAACGGAAACTGGCGGAGAAAGACGGCAAAACCAATTATGCAAAATCCTGCCAGGCCCAGGAAACGACGATCTGCAAGGTTGCGGAGCGATTTACCCGTAATGAAGTACCCTTCCAGTTCGCTGTTTTCTCCGCGATCTACATGAAAAAAGGCAACGAACTGCAGGAGCATATCACGTTTGTTCCAGGCGATTACACCCATGTACAAGCCCGGGTCACGTCTTACTCCGCAAAACCGCAGACAGTGACGGTACGTCCGGAACTGCCTTCGGGATGGACCGCAGACCCCGCGTCGCTGGAAGTCAAAGTCGACGCCAATTCCTGCGCTACCGCTGATTTCCGGATCAAGGCGGGAAAAAGCGAAAAAAACATTTCTCCAATAATCCGGATGGTCACCTCGATGGAGGGTAAACCCGATAACATCACGGTCTTTGACGACACGGAAATCGTACCTGCTGTCAAGTTGGAAATATTGCCCGTGGGCTATAATCTCAACAAGGAACCGTTGCGGGTGGTCGTCATCAATCAGGAAGGGAAAAAGATCAGCGGCAAAGTGCGACTACTGCAAAGCGGGACTGCCGGAAACGCCATCGCGGAGTTCGATTTCATCAATCTGCGCCCCTTCTCCCGTAAAATGTTCGCGGTCAAACCGGCTGAAATTCCCGAGACACTGCATCCCGACTGGAGTCTCAATGCCGAAGTACTGCTCAGCGACGGGCGGCGTTTCTCCCTTCCCGCAAAGATCGACTTCACCGTTGCAGTGGAAGCGCCGGAAAACATCAAAATCGATGCCGATTTCAAAGACTGGTCCACGGCGCTGCCGTTGAAGATCAATCGGGAGGAATATTCCTTCGGCTCGTATGGCGGGGCTTGGTCTCCCGGTGATTGCAGCGCCGATACCTGGTTGATGTGGGACAAAAAATATCTCTACTTCGGCGCGATTGTCAAAGATCAGACCTTCAACCAGCAGTACGAAGGCGATTCGATGTGGAAGCAGGACAGCATCCAGATCATCTTCGCCGCCAACCGCAACGCTAAATACCGAGAATTCACACTGGCGGTAACCGCGGCCGGACCAAGGGTATGGGACACCGCCAACAATAACTATCTCAAAGGCGGCATTGCCGCTATAAAGTACGACGGCAAGACCTGTTTCTACGAAGTGGCGATTCCATGGAGTACCTTCGACGCGGAGTTTCTCCAAACGGTGAAAAACGGCAAAATCCTGTACGCCATCGCCATCAACGACGATGACGTCATCGGCAGCCGCCATTTCATGGAACGTTTCCCGGAAACTATCATCCACGGGCGGGAACTGTCCAAATACGCGGAGGTAATGTTTGCCACCCCTGAAAACAGTATTAAAACCGACAAGGTCGATCCCAACCAGATCATGAAGGAGGATTTCAACCGGGAAACGCCGGGGCAAACCCCCTCCGCGTGGAAATATCTGCGTAATAATCTGCCGGAAAATACCATGCAGGTAGTTAAGGGGAAAGGGATCGGCAACACCACAGCACTCCGGCTGGAAAACAAGGTCGGTTCAAAGCCCCACCATTTCACAATCATGACCTTGCCGTTGCAAGGTTTGAAATCAGGGGAGAAGTACCTGCTGGAGGTCCAGGTCAAGGGAATGCGCGGCGACAGCGGCTCGATTGTCGGAATGTGCTCCGACAATTGGGGCAACTGCGACTTCTGCTACGCAAAGTGGACGCCATCCAATGAATGGCAGAAGGTCATCATGCCGTTCACCGCCCCGATGTCGGGCAATTACAACGTCATCGTACGCAACGCCGAAGATATTTCTGAGATGTTTATCGACGACATCCGCGTACTGAAGCAACCGTAACGTGCATATACAAGCTCAGGCCGCCGGATACAATCCGGCGGCTTTTTCGTTTTATGTCGCAAACTTGATTTGCATTGCCGCCATTAAAGGAATATTATAAATCATGGGGAATAATGATTTAAGGAGAATGGCAATGCGTGGATCATTAAAGGCGTTCTTTCTGGCGGCGGGAATATTTCTTTCCGGTATGGTTTCAGCACAGATCATCGACCACAATTGCGTGGAAGTCAATCTGATACCCCACAGTTTTCTGGAAAAGGTGCGCAAGGAGCTCCGAATATCCTACGGGCACACCTCCCACGGCAGCCAGATCATTTCAGGCATGGAAGCATTGAAAGACGCCAATCCCATCATTTTTGCCTTTTCCACCTCCCGCAGCGAAGTTCAGCCCAACGTACTATCGATCTGGGACGGCATTCCTTCAGGCGATCTGGGCAACCCGGATCGCGAGTCCTGGGCGGAAAATACCATGAAGCTGCTTGACGGACCAGGCAAGGACCGCAATGTCGTCATGTGGTCGTGGTGCGGCCAGGTCAGTTCGGCCCGGCACAAGGACATTGAAACCTATCTGCGGCTGATGAGTTCGCTCGAAAAAAGGTTCCCGAAAGTCAAATTCGTTTATATGACCGGCCACCTCGACGGCAGCGGCGAAAAGGGCAACCTGCACGAGCGTAACGAACAGATCCGGGAATACTGTAAAAGAAACAACAAACTGTTGTTCGACTTTGCCGATATTGAAAGTTATTCCCCCGGCGGCAATATGAATTTCATGAAGTATAATTGCAATGACGCGTGCGACTTTGTCTATAACGGAAAAAAATACAACTGGGCTCAGGAATGGCTGTCAAAAAATCCGGAACACGGGCTGACCCTGCCGCGTTCCGCCGCCCACACCCAGCCGCTCAATGCACTGCTGAAAGGGCGCGCGTTCTGGTGGATGATGGCGGTCATTTCCGGATGGGTTCCGCCGGAACAGGGCGGCAATACCGCCAAACCGGTATCCAAGGCAGTTGCGCCGACTTCGACGGCTCCGGCTAAGCCATCCGGCATCAGCCGCCTATACCGTTTTGACCGCATTCAGGATTTCCGCCCCTGGGTACTGTTCGGTTCAGATGAAACGCTGATACCCGAATCCGGCAATGGCATGCTGGTGCCTTCAGGCACTCCGGCTGTCGCCATGTATCGCGGTCTCTACACGATTGTCGAACTGGAATTCAAGGCCAGGCTGGTCAGCGGCAGCAGCGTCAACTGGTATGTCAACACCGACTGGAAAGATACCTGGAACCCCAAAGTCGGGCTCGGCGGCGTTGCCAACGAAAACGGCTGCATCCTGATCGTCAACGGCGAAATCTATAAATATGCCTGCCCCGTACGAATGGACAATCAGGAGCACCGCTACCAGATCGTTATCCGCAACAACCGCCTGGTCTGGGGAATCGACCGCAACATCGTGGTGGAAACGGATATCCCGGCCTCGCTTGCAGACCGCAAAGGCAGTCTTGCGCTGGGAGGGTGGAAGTCCAACGTACTGTTCAGCGGCGTCTATTTCCAGGCAAAATAAGAATCATAAACCAAGGCGGGAACGCGACTGCAACCCGGTTCACGCCTTGATGGCGACATTGAGGCAGAAGGTGCGGATCGCCAGATCCTCATCGACATTGAAACGCAGATTGAAGATCAGGTCATCGGCGAATTTTATGGCGTTGAATATAGTGTCCTCATGGAGTTTTTCCGGCAATTTCACCCCATCAAAAAATTCCGGGTTGGCCAGATGTTTCATCTCCGACCCGGTCGCCAGCAAACAGAGCTGGGCAAACCACGTGTGGATGGCACCAAGGAAAAACATACGCAACCGCAGATATTCCGCCGCAGCCGCAGCCTGAAACTGTTCTTCAATCCGCTTACGCCCGGCGGCTTCCATTTCAGCGGACATCGCCAGCTGATCATTCCACTCCTGTTCCGAGGCGCTTTTGGCCTGGGCCTTCAATGTTCCGGCCACCCGCAAGACCTCTTCTGCGCAATGTTCAGCCAGAACCAGTTTGCCGCGGGCCGCGAAGGTGAGTTTGTCCAAAGCGTTGAGCAGGTCTCGGAATCCCTCAAACTCAAATTCGGTCCGGTTCTCAAGTATCATCAACGTCTGGCAGCGCGAACGGGTAGTCGGCAGCAAAGCGGAAGGATTGCCGGTCGTGAGGATGAAAAAAGAGTTGGGCGGCGGTTCTTCCAGTGTCTTCAGAAAAGCATTCTGGGCCTCGGTATTCATCCGGTCGGCATCGTAGATGATACCTACCTTGCGACTATAGGCCGAGGTCGTGGTCAAATAAAAAAGCTCTTCAAACCAACGCAGAGTATTGGGTTCCGGATTGACCCGGTCTCCCACCTTGATAAAGCGCATCTTGCCGCTGGGTCGCAACTGGTGGAGTTCAGGATAAACCCCGCGGCGCAATTTGTCGCAGATATCGCAGGAACAGCAGGGTGCCCCGTCTGCCCGGATATTACGACAGAGGTTGAACATCGCCACCAGCATGGCGAATTCCTCCCGTACGGAGTGGCTGTCGCCGTGGATCAAATAGGCATGTGCCATGCGATTGGAACGCCGGGCGTTCTTCAGCGACTGTATCAGAACAGGAAATTTTTCCTCATAGTTTTTGTAAAGCATGTTCGACAATACCTTTGATCTGCTGGTTGATTTCTGCAGGGGGGCCTGATGCGGCAACGACCTTGACACGTTGCGGGTCAGCGGCGGCGATCTTCTGGAAACCGTCGTAGACACGGCGATGAAAATCCATTCCGGCAGCTTCGATCCGGTCAGACACATTTATAGTGGACTCGCGGGCGGCAGCGCGGTCAAACCCCTGTTCCGGAGAAATATCCAGCAGGATGGTCAGGTCCGGGACACAACCGCAGGAGGAAAAACTATTGAGCCTGCGGATAAAATCCAGATCAATACCGCGGGCATACCCCTGATAGGCAGTAGTGGAGTCGTAGAAACGGTCGCAAAGCACTATTTTCCCGGCGGCCAGGGCGGGAAGGATAAGGTTGCGGACATGCTGTGCACGTCCGGCGGAGATTAGAAGCAGTTCCGCCTCGTCGGTCATGATCTCACCGGAATCATGATGTTTGACCAGTGCCCTGAGCTGCTCGGCAACCACCGTACCACCGGGTTCGCGGGTCAGAACACAGTCATATCCCCCGGCGGCCAGGTAATCGCGCAGCATCTGCAGTTGAGTAGTTTTTCCGGCGCCTTCCGGCCCCTCGAACGTGATAAACAACCCGTGCCGCAGCGACCGTGGATACGTCTTGTCCGTCATCAACAACTCCCTGGCTATAAAACTTGATATGATTGATTAATATTACCGGAATTTGGCGGTAACATGATTTGCGAACCGGATAAAATGTTGTAATTTATCCCACATACGTCATTGCACAATGTATCACATGCAGAGTAAAACGGCAAATTAAATAATTACAATATTATGGAGTAAAAGATGGCTCAGGAACTCAACCGTAACACTTATCTGTCGAAAAACGTCGGCGATTTCCCGGCGGAAACCGTAATCTGCGGCAAAAAATACGTCAAGGTGGAAGACCTCCGGTACGGAACCAACCCGCATCAGCCCGCCGCCTATTACAAACCGGTTGACCAGCTCTGCCCCATCGGCGACATGAAGATATTGAAGAACGGCAAGAGCGGCCTCTCCCAGACTAATCTGGAAGACATCTCTTACGCGCTCAACATCGTCAAATTTTCGAAAGCCGCCGCCTGCGCCGTCATGAAACACGTCAATCCCAGCGGCGCCGCCGTAATCCGCCCGGGCGAAACCCTGAAAGATGTTTACCTGAAAGCCCGCGACGCCGATGCCCGCGCCGCGTTCGGCAGTTCCATCGCGTTCAACGTCGAAGTCGATCAGGACACCGCCGAAGCGATCATGGCCACCTTCGTCGAATGCGTGGTTGCCCCGTCCTACGCCCCCGGCGTACTGGAGATCTTCAACGACGGCGAAAAATTCAAGCTTAACAAACACATCCGCATCATCCAGTGCGGCGACATCAGCAGTCTGCCGAAGTTCGTCGGCGACGCCAACGCCGCCGATGCCACCACCATGAAAGTTCTCGCCGACGGTTCGGTAGTACTTGCCGCCCCGCTGCTGACCAACATCCGCGGTCTTGAAGATCTGAAACCGGCCGCCGCCGAAAGTGTTAAGACCGGCAAAGTAGCCGCCGGCGTCGCCGCAACTGCCGAACAGCTCAACGACATGCTCTTCGGCTGGTATGTCAACATCAACGTCCGCTCCAACGGCGTAGTCATCGTGAAAAACGGCCAGACGCTGTGTGTCGGCACCGGCGAACAGGACCGTGTCGGCGCGGTCGAACAGGCCATCGAGAAGTTCAAACAGAAATATGATGGCAAAGAGACCATCGAAGGCGCGGTTATGTCATCCGATGGTTTCTTCCCCTTCCCCGACGGAGTGGAAGTAGCCGCGGCCGCCGGAATCAAGGCCATCATCGCCCCGGCTGGATCACTGAAGGACGCTGACGTCATTCTGCGCGCCAATGAACTGGGAGTCGCGCTCTATCACGCGCCGGAACGGATCTTTTCGCACCACTAAACCGGTGTTTACCAATATCGCGTAAGGCCGACAGTAACGCGTCGGCTTTGTTTTTTAATAAAGGAGATCATGGATTCCGAAGGCAAAACCAGTCTGACCCAATCCACGCTACGGGGCGAGATCGCGCGAATCGTGTTCAACAACCCCGAAAACGGCTACTGCGTGTTCAAACTGACTGACGCGCAGGGGGTGGAGCATACCGTCACCGGCATCGTCGGCGGCGCGTTTTCTGGTCAGCACGTTGAGGCGACCGGTTACTGGGAAACCCACAAGGAATATGGTCGGCAGCTTAGAGCCGAGGGTATAAAATTCATCCTGCCCAGCACACCGGATGGCATTTGCCGTTACCTCTCCTCCGGGTTGATTCCAGGAGTTGGACCCAAGCTGGCGCAATGCATTGTCGATCACTTCGGTGAAAAGACGCTGGAAATCATGGACCGGTTTTCTTCACGGCTGGCGGAAATACCCGGTTTCGGCCCTAAACGCGTCGAAACTATCAAAAAAGCCTGGGACTCCCAGAAAGCCCGCCGTGACATCTTCATCTTCATGCAGAGCCTCGGCATCAGCCCCGCCTACTGTCAGAAGATCTACAACACCTACGGCAATATGGCGCCGGACATCATCAAAAACTCGCCCTACCGGCTTGCCGACGACGTCAACGGCATCGGGTTTATTCTCGCTGACCGGGTTGCCTCGGCGCAGAACATCGTCAAAGACGATCCCGAACGTATTGCCGCCGGAATCACCTACTCGCTCAACCAGATCAAGCAATCCGGGCATTGCTGCTACCCCGAAGAAGCCTTTATCAAATATGCCGCAGAGCTGCTGGACATCGCGCCGGAAGCGGTTCAGTCCGGACTTCAATCCGCCTGCGAAAACCGGCGTACTGTAATCGTTCCCGGCGGCGATCAGGAGAAGATGGTCTACGAACGCGGCATGTACCGCGCGGAAACCGAACTGCCGCAACTGGCCGCAGCAATTCTCAGCGCCCCGCGCCACCACGGACAAGCCATGCTGAAGATTCCGCCAGTGAAAGGTCAGCAATTTACCGACGAACAATACCGCGCCGTTACCAATGCCGCGCAAACGCCGGTAAGCATCATCACCGGCGGCCCCGGCGTAGGGAAAACCACCGTTATCGCCGAAATCGTCCGCCGTGCCAAGGCTGCCAGGCTCAAGGTCTATCTGGCGGCACCTACCGGCCGCGCGGCGCAACGCCTGTCGGAGACCTCCGGAATCAACGCACGGACCATCCACCGGTTGTTGAAATGGGAACCACAGGAGCATAAATTCGCCTATGGGTTGAATTTGAAACTGCCGTGCGATCTGCTGATCGTCGATGAAGTGTCGATGCTGGACGTACCGCTGGCAGTCCATCTTTTCCGGGCGATCGCGCCTAAAACAACCGTAATACTGGTCGGCGACGCCGACCAGCTGCCGTCGGTCGGGCCAGGCGAAGTCCTGAACGATTTCATCAACTCCGGCATTTTCGCCGTGACCCGTCTGACGCGGGTCTTCAGGCAGGGCGCGGGAAGTGCCATCATCACCAATGCCCACGCGGTCAACGCCGGACAGATGCCGGAACTCGGTCATGATGATAAAAACCATCTTAAGGATTTCTATTGGATCGAGCAGGATGACCCGGAAAAGGCGGTCGAACTGATAACCAGGATGGTCTGCGAACGCATACCGGAAAGATTCAACCTCAGCCCGATGCGGGATATCCAGGTACTATCTCCGATGAACCGCGGCAGCTGCGGAACGGTGACCCTCAACGGGGTTTTACAGGAAAAGCTCAACGGGGGCCACAAACCTCAGTTCAAGTTCGGCGAACGGGTCCTCAAATCCGGCGACCGGGTTATGCAGACCAGTAACAATTACGACAAAAACGTTTTCAACGGTGACATGGGCCGTATTGTCAACATCGATCAGGAGGCAAAAGTCTTCACCGTCAATTACGACAATCGCCCGGTAAACTACGAATTTTTCGAAACAGACCAGCTTACTCTGGCCTATGCCATCACGGTTCACAAATCGCAGGGCAGTGAATTTCCTGCTGTGGTCATCCCGCTGCTGAACCAGCACTACATGATGCTGCAGCGCAATCTGCTTTACACTGCCATGACCCGGGCTCGTAAGCTGCTGGTGCTGGTCGGCAGCCGCAAAGCAATTTCAATGGCCGTCAGAAATGCAACCAGGGAACCACGTTACTCCATGCTTCGCCAATATCTGCAGTCAACAGTTAACCGCTGACCTCAAAAAAACAAAATAATAATCGTTTTTAATTTGAAAACCCCCTGCAGATACATTAAATTAGACTTTCACGCAGTAAGCATTAAGG
>QKAL01000211.1 GCA_003246475.1 Lentisphaerota bacterium | reverse complement strand
AGAATGGTAATGCATCCGCTGATGCCGGAAATTGAAAATACAACTCTCGATTTCCCGGAGTTTGACTGTGTGGTCGGAACGAATGAAAATTTATTGCGGGCAATAGAACGGTTGTGTTCAAAAGAAGGGGAAGGGTTTATTGAGTATCTGTGGCCAAAACCGCAGAAGGTAGGTTTGTCGAGCCGTATCACAAAGCTTTCATATGTGCAATTGTTCAAGCCCTGGCAATGGGTGATAGGTTCCGGATTGTATATCGAGGATATTGATGCCGCGGAAAAGAAGAGAATTGCCGCGGTGATACAGGAATTAAGAAATACCTCTCAAACTCTGAAAATTGGCGAAAACGGATATATATTTTTATTTTCCAGTAAAAAAGAGATGTTGGTACATCCCGTGTATCACGAAATGGAGGCAGCCACAATCCGAAATCCGTTGACAAACCGGGTGATAATGGATGAAATTATGGATGAGTGGCAGTCCGGGAAGAAATATTGTGACTATTACTGGGAAAAACTCAATGATCCTACGCACGGGAAATATCTCAAGCGGGTATATATTGATTATTTTGCCCCGCTGGATTGGTACATTTGTGTATCCTATTATCTTGATGATCTTCAAAAACCGATGGTTGAACTCAATAATCGATTGCTTGAGATTTCTTTGGTGTTGTTGTTTATCGCTTTAGGCGTGGCAATTGTGTTGTCATATAATATTACCGCACCGTTGCGGCGTTTGACTCGGGCGGCGGAAAATATTCATCGTAACGGGATTGGCAGCGTCGAGATTCCGGTTGTCGGATCGTCGGAAACCCGCGAGCTGGGAATGATTCTCAATCAAGCCTTTACTACGATAAAAAACAAGGAAAATTCCCTTAAAACCAGCGAAGAAAACTTATCGACCATATTGAGATCCATTGGTGATGCCGTGATCGCCACCGATATTGAAGGGCGGATTATCGAGTGTAACATGGTTGCTTCAAAACTTACCGGCTGGGATCGGAATGCCGCCAGAGGACGTTTTATACTTGAGGTGATGAAACTAATGGATCCCGTTTCTATGGAACCCATCAATAACCCAGTGGGAACTGTGATTGAATCCGGAGACAGTCCTGTGATGTTCAACAAGTTGCAGTTGATAGCCAGAGGAGGTGAACATTTTCTGATAGACCTTAATTGTTCGCCGATTGCCGGGCGTGATAACCGCGTCATAGGTACGGTTATTGCTTTCAGAGATGTGACCGAGAAGAATCGGATTGAGGAGGAGTTGCATCAGTCTCAGAAAATGGATTCACTTGGACAGCTTGCCGGAGGTATTGCCCATGATTTCAACAATATGCTCAGTGCCATCAATTCCTGTGCCGAACTTATCGGTTATAAGCTTACGCCGGAGCAGAACAAATTGCAGGAATATATCAAGATTATTATCACCACTTGTCGCCGCGCTGCTGATCTGACAAGCAAATTGCTGGCTTTTTCCCGGAAGGGAAAAATCCTTTCCTCCCCGATAGATATTCATGCTTCAATCATGGATGCGGTGACGATACTGGAGCGCAGTATTGACAAGCGAATCAAAATCAATCTGGCATTGAACGCCGATAATTCGACCATTATCGGTGATCCTTCGCAGATTCAGAATATGGTGATGAATCTGGGGATCAATGCCGGATATGCCATGCCCGGCGGCGGCATCCTTTCCATTCGTACCGACAATATTGTTTTGCAACAGGAAGAGATTGAAAAACAGCAGCTTGGATTGCCGGAAGGTCCATATCTTTGGATATCGATCGAGGATACCGGTGTCGGTATTTCTCCGGATATCATCGACCGGATTTTCGAACCGTTTTTTACGACCAAGGCAATCGGTCAGGGGACCGGCCTTGGACTTGCTGCTGTCTATGGTTCCGTTAAAGAACATCGTGGAACGATTAAAGTCTGGAGCGAACCGGATGTCGGCACTATTTTTTCAATTTATCTCCCGTTGGCCCCGGAAGGTAAGGTTGCAATTGCCGGTGAAAAGATCATAACATCGAATATTTCCGGTCATGGTTGTATCTTACTGGTTGATGATGAGAACATTATCCGGGTTACATCAAAAGCGCTGCTGGAAAATATGGGCTATGAGGTCTTGGTGGCGGAGAATGGCGAAAAGGCGATAGAGACCTATAATAAAAATCGTAATCAAATCGATCTGGTTATTCTCGATATGGTAATGCCGAAGATGAACGGTACGGATTGTTTTAAGGTTTTGAAATCCATCAATCCGGACGTTAAGGTTTTGATTGCTTCCGGGTATACCGGCAACGAGCAGATTAATGAACTGAAAAAGATCGGATTGGCCGGATTTATCCACAAACCTTTCGCCGCCGAAGAGATAAGCCATGTTTTAGCGAATCTCCTTGATGGCGCTGAGAAATAATCATCTGACTGACAGTTGGATATCGCCATCGGCGACTCTGGCATTGACCATGTCTCCAGGCTTTACGGCGTTGACAGAGGTTATTAACTTTCCGGAGCTTGGTGCGGTCAGCATGGCGTAGCCGCGTTTCAGAACATTTTCCGGACATAGCGCAGTCAGCTGGTGGGACAGCTTGGCAATGACTGAATTTTTCCGTTCGAGTTGGAATCTGGCCGATTGGGTAAGTCTGAGAAAAAGATCATTGACCCGGTTTTGTCGTTCGATCAGCAGGCTTTGCGGACGAATGGCAGCAAGTTTAAGCCTCAATTGTTCCAGGTCGTGAGAATATTTTGTCTGATGGTTTGTGATGGTGTTATTCATGATGGATGTGAGTTCGTCAAGATGCTGTTGTCTCTGGCGCAATAGATGCAAGGGTTCCTTGAATACGTAACTTCCTGCGGCATTATCCAGACGGCGCCACAATTTTTCCGTGGCAAATTCTAAGGCCTGCTTGAGATTGCGCTCCAATCTTTCCAGTTGTGTGCGGATTTCCGCCTGTCTGCCGATCACCAGCTCGGCGGCTGCCGATGGGGTCGGCGCTCGCAGGTCGGCGACAAAATCACATATCGTAAAGTCGATCTCATGTCCCACGGCGCTGATTACCGGAAGGTGTCCGGCAACGATTGACCGTGCCAGTATCTCCGAATTGAATGGCCAGAGATCTTCCATACTGCCGCCGCCACGGGTCACAACAATGACATCGACATTGTTTTGACGATTGAAAAAATTTACCCCGCTGGCTATACGTTCTTCCGCACCTTCGCCCTGTACTGGAGAAGGATATATCTTGATATTGATATCCGGGAAACGGCGATTGATGATCTGAAGGAAGTCGCGGATGGCGGCTCCGTCAGGGGAGGTTACAACTCCTATGCGTCGTGGCAGCGCGGGGAGGGGCCTCTTGCGTTCCGGGGCGAACAAGCCTTCGCTTTCAAGTTTTGCTCGCAACTCTTCGAACTTGCGTTGCAGGTCGCCGACTCCCAGTGGTCGCATTGTCCGGATGGAAACCTGATATTCTCCGCGCACCTCGTAGACGGTAAGCTTGCCGAATACCTCCACTGATAAGCCGGGTTGCAGATTCAGCTGGCGCGCCACCGCGGCGCCGCCAAAAAATACGGCTTTGAGCTGAGAACGCTCGTCCTTCAGCGTCAGGTAGACGTGCCCGGAACGCTGGATACTGACCGTGCCTACCTCTCCCTGCATCCAGAACGGCATCAGGCTGTTCTCAATCAGTTCCCTGACCGCTTCGTTGACCTCGGAAATCTTCCAGATATGCCGTTCCTGCTCCATTAGTTATCCTTGTACCGCTCCGCTTACGACGAGAAGATATTGCAGCAGATTGACTGTCATCCCGGCAATGAATTGCCCGGCCATCAGTAGATAGTTGAGAAAAATAATTACCAGGAAAATGACAAAGATGGTGGCGCCTTTGACAAATTCCGAATTAAAATCGATCCGGCGCATGATGGTGTGGGAAATAACCGTCCAGCCATCAAGGGATGGTATCGGCAGCATGTTGAAGATAAACAGGGTCATATTGATGGACGCTCCCATACTGAAAAGCAGCAGCAGTCCCGGATTGCGGAGAAAGTTGGCAACAATGACCAATGCTACCGAAAATATGAAGAACAATATTAAATTCATCAACGGGCCGGCAAATGCGGTCAGAGCTTCGCTGTATTTGTGTCTCATGCGTGACGGCGATACCGGGACCTGGCCCCAGGCCAGCCCGATGAATGCCAGCATCAAAAGCGACATTATCCCCATCTGCTTAAGTGGATTCAAGGTAAGGTGTCCGGCTTCGGCAGCGGTGGGATCACCCTGTTTCATTGCGACCCACGCGTGAGCGAATTCATGGCAGCAGACTGCGAATATTACGACAAAAATCTGGATCAACGCCGGTGTCGGGTTGTCGCTGAACAAGCTTTGGATAAACAGCATGGTTAAAAAATCTCCCGATCAAAATGTGAGTTAACCCTGTACCGGCCAGTATTGAAAGGCCGGGGTTTCATAGGGGTGTGTTTCTTTCAATGCCCGGATAACCTCCGGGAGCGACTCCGTGGCGCAAATGGTTTCCACCTTGTATTCTGCGACGTGCTCCACAGTTCCCTGGCTGCCGATAAACGGATTGCTTCCCGCCAGTGGTCGGAATTGTCCGGTACCGGCGGTTTCCCAGGAACAACAGTCGTAGTCTCCGATTTTTCCTGCTCCGGCGGCGAAGATTGCCAGTTTAACCGCCTCCAGGTGACTTGTCGGAACATAAAATTCAAGACGATAAAGATTCATGGAAATACCTCATTTATGCAAACGCTAAAATACATCGGTAAGGCATCTCTTACAAGTTTCGGAGTACGTTGATACCGTTTTTTTTCGGTACGGTATAGATCGGAGCGCTGAAGGCGCGGCGGTCATCCTCCGCCACTACTTCGATGCGGTAATAGCTCTGGGATCTTTCCGCCAGAATCATGTATGAGTCCTCAAAAATGGGTTCTCCGGACAGGTGGAAAGAGTGAACCAGACTGCCGCCGTCAATCAAGTTGATACAACGGATTCCGAACGAGTCAGCAGCTTTCATGTG
>QKAL01000244.1 GCA_003246475.1 Lentisphaerota bacterium | reverse complement strand
ACCGGGAAAAGGAAGTGCATTTTGAGTTCGGTGAACCTATCTACATCGAAAGTGACGGCAATAAGGAACATCAGCAGATCATTGACTTCATCCAGGAATAACTGAAAGCCTGGAAGCACTGATCCCTATCTGGACCGGATTAATTTCCGGCCCTGATATATTCCATTACCAGACGGACAAAAGTCTCGCCGCGTTCCTTGTAGTTCTTAAACATGTCCATACTGGCGCACGACGGTGACAAGATCACAATGTCGCCCGCAGCAGCGGCCCGACAGGCACCGTCAACCGCCGCGCTGAATGTCTCACAGCAATGACAGGGAAACGCGTCTTTCAGCGTATCAAACATCTTCTCCCGGCACTGTCCGAGAAGAAACGCCGCCTTGACATATTCAGCCGCCCCGGCCAACGAACTGAAGTCCATGCCTTTGTCCAGTCCGCCCAACAGGATACAGACGTTGTGATCGCCGCCGATGGCTTCCAGTGCCGCCAGCACCGAAGCCGGATTGGTAGCTTTTGAGTCATTGATGTAGGTAACGCCTCCATGCTGCGCCACCACCTGAATGCGGTGCTCTCCTGGTAAAAAACCCTTGACGGCGGCAATCAGTTCCGGCGAACAGAGTTTCTCGGCGCCGGTAAAGGCCTCCACCAGCGACAATGCCGCCACCAGGTTCTCGCAATTATGCGCGCCGCGCAATTTAGTCTCATCCAGACGCAACAACGGCCGTCCGTGGCAGGTGATCACACCATCACGTTCCTGAATCGCCGGGGACTGTTCGAGCAGAAACCTGTACTGCTCCGGGATCAGTTCCACGCTTCGCATCATCATCGCACCGAGGAAAAGATTATCGCGATCCGTAATCCGGTCAAAAATAGAGAACTTTACGTTGCTGTACTCCATCATCGAACCATTATAGCGGTCGAGATGATCATCGGTGACATTGAGATTGACCGCCGCATATGGAGCAAAGGCCGCAATCCGCTCAAGTTGAAACGAGCTGACCTCGATCACCGCGACATCAAGTTTATCCACGGTCCCCTGGCGTTTGAACAACACAAGCTCACTCAAGGGATTGCCGATATTGCCGCAATATTGCGCCGCATACCCCAGCTTCTGCAACAGATGGGTGGTCAACTCGGTCGTGGTGGTCTTGCCATTGGTTCCAGTAACGGCAAGCAACGGAAAATCGCAATAGCGGAAGCCGAACTCCATCTCGCTGACCAACGGCAAACCGGAAGCAAGTGCCGCGCGGTAAAGGGCGGACTTCGGGGGAACGCCGGGACTGACCACGATCTCATCGCATTCGGAATAATCAGGAGCCCCGTCCGCACGATAGCATCCGAGTTTCTGTCCCTCATCGAAGATTTCTGTTTCGAACCCGAAAAATTCCGCCAGTTTTTCAGCGGCTTTACCGCTGGCGCCATAACCAAGAACCGCTATTTTCATGGACACACCCCGTAATATTTGTTGACGACGATAATGTAACCCTGACCGGAAATAAGTAAAGGGGGCATTGATGCCATTCCACATGAATCAGGGATCAGATCACGGCTGACTCACCCTTTTCAAATCATCCTCGTCCAGCCGGAAGATCAGGATCGAGTAACCGGCATGGTCCAGAGGCTGCTTTGTCCGCAGATAGCGGCAAAGATAAAGATAACGAAAAATCTCGTACTCTCCGGTCACCCGGCTCAGAAACGGCCTGCCGCGTTCGGCGATCAACGTGTCCAGCGACTGCCGGTTTTCCGCGGCTTTTCGAATCATGGCAAAATCCTGACTCAACGCGCGATAATATTCTCGGCTTTCAGGTGTATCCACATCGGCGTCAAACCGGAAATAGGCATTCCAGATCATCGTGGCGCTGATGCAGTATATGCCTGGTTTCAACTCCCAGACGATGTCGCGCCGGCTATATGGAAAAAATGCGCCGACCGGCTCATAACCGCATCCCAGATAGCGTTCAGGCCTGACCGCAAAACTGCCGAACCAGGCAAGATATACCGGCTCGTCACGATATTTTTCCAGCCTCCGCCCCAATGTCTTCAGATCCTGCCCCCAGTCCAAAGAACTGTCCACCATCGCCTTCCAACCATGTTCCGGTCCTCCGGCCAGAGCATTGAAATAGGAGTTGTAATATGGAGCGATCCGCCAGTTGCACCAGGCCAATGCCGCCATCGAAAGCAGCAGCACTGCCCATAAACTGCGGGATTTTCGTCGCAGCCATTCGCCAAGAACACCGCAGAGCAGAAACATAACCGGATAAAGCGGCAGAATATGGCGCATCCCGATATTAAACCGCTGCGTCACTGCCAGCGTCATATACAGAACGCCAAAAACCACAAAAGGAAAAACCCCGTACCCCCGGCAAAGCCACCTTCGCCGTCGCCCGGACACCTTACCGCCCCATAAAAACCAGCCCCATGACAGCAATGCGCCAAGGCAAAGCAGCAACAACGGCAACGGAGTCTTCATCATTATTCCAGCAGGGAAGAACGTCCACCACCCCTGCGGACTTATCCTCCCGTTCAGAAAACTCTTCCGCGGCGAGTAGTCGGCGACAAAAGCAAGACCATACAAAACACCGTCCGGTAAAACCCTATATTCCCGGGCAAGCTGAAACATGTCCCGAAATTTCGATTTTGCCAGCAATCGCTCATAGGTAACGTCCTCCCAGCGTTTTTCCTCTCCCCCCCGGGCTGTTTTCATGGTAAAATGAAAATCGTATGCCAGCCAGATCAGCAGATAAACGGCAACCATCCCCGTCAAAGTACCACCGGCAAGAACCGCCGCCCGCCGCCCGCGCCCACGGACAATGCCTCGCCCCCCGGGCAATCGCCAATATAGTTTAAACGGGGAGAGCAGTGCCGCCCCCAGCATCAGGAAATAGACCGGCAGAACAATCAGCCCGGACATCTTGCTGAGTATCGCGCCAGCCAGCCCCAGCGACGCCGATATAATATTCAGGAGTCCGAACCGGCGGAACAATCTCCAGACAAAATAGATGGCGGTAAAGGAGAAAACACTGACGCACAGATCGGCACTGACAAAGGTGGCGTGGGAAATGACCATCGGACTGAGGCAATACAAGGTCATGCTGACCAATCCGCCGGCTCTCCCGAAAATTCGCGACGACACATGACACAAGAAGACCGCGAATGCACAACTGAGCAACAGGATCATCAAACGGCCGCGATCAAGTACACTGTCATATTCAGAATTTAGTTCCATAAACTCGCCTGCCCGGCTCTGCTGATTGAAATCAAGCATACCGGTAATCCCCGGCGGAGGAAGCTTGACCGCAGGCGGCAAATATGCTGGTAGAGCAGCTAAACGCTGTCCCAGAACACCTCCTTCCGCGTTGATGGAGAAATCGCTCCGCAGGTTATAGTAATAGCCGCCGCACAGGAAGACTGGTTCATCAAAAGCGGGAGATTTTGATTTCATGCAGAACCAGCCACACAGGAAATGCGTCACCACCAAGCCGAGGACCATAGTCCAATATAATTTACGAAACGGAATACGCATCTTGCTCCTGTTGATAGATTGATGGTAAAATAGTCGGCAGCGCTATCAAATACAAGTCAACACCCGGCACATGACATCGGATTTGCTTTTTATCTGTTCTACTGATATTATAAGCTGAAAAAAACAGGAGAATATCATTTGTGAGAACATTCAGGATACTGTTATTTTGTATTATTGCCGCATCAGGGAATCTGGTTGCCTTCGGAGACCCAAACGGTCCCATCGCCATCGTGGGAGCCTTCGACGAGGAGGTAAGCTTACTGCAATCAAAACTCGTCGACAAACACTCCACCACGTTTCTCGGACTGAAGTTCGTTCGGGGTCTGCTCAACGGCAAAGACGTTGTCGTCGCCGCAACCGGGATGGGCAAAGTCAACGCGGCAATGACCACCACTATAATTCTGGAAAATTTTCACCCACGCGCCCTGATCTTTTCCGGAATTGCCGGCGGCATCGTTCCGACGCTGCGTCCCGGTGACGTGGTCATCGGCCTTAAATTGATCCAATATGATTACGGCATCATCAATGACAGCGGGTTCAAAACCGGACCAACAGTAGACCCGATCACGGAAAAAGACAACCCGTTGTTCTTTGAATCCGCTCCGGAATTGCTTGAGATCGCATTCAAGGCAGGAAAAAAAGCAAAACTTAATGCGTTACACGGCCACAATCCAACCGTGACATCAGGTATTATCGCCACGGGTGACGCATTCGTCGCTTCAGCCGCAAAATGTACCGAGTTGAATCAAAAATTTAAAGCCATCGCGGTGGAAATGGAGGGAGCGGCAGTCGCGCAGATCTGCTACCAGCAGAAATGTCCATTTATCGTCATCCGCAGTATCAGCGACAACGCCGACAGCAATGCCCACGAGGATATACAGAAATTCTACCGTACCGCGGCAGCCAATTCCGCCGAACTGGTAAGTGACATAGCCGGACTCATGCCGTAACCCTGTGATTGGTAGATCATGACAAATCCCGCGAACAGAAAAAAATATATATTAAGCATATTTGCGCTTCTCGCATTCATCATCGGCGGGTTCTGGTTCATCACCCGCAGGGATAATGTACCCGAAGGAAAAATCCGGCTGGAAATACAAAACGGTGACGGATTAGGCCAGGTCCAGCTTGATATATTTAACCGAATGGAAACAAAACTTCACGCGGAAATACGACCGGGCACCGACAACATCATGGAGATACTGGTTCAAAACGCAGGGGGTCATGCTGCGGATATAATCGGGAATATCTCAGAAGATAATATCATGACTTTCAGCGATGTCGGCCTGCTGGCGGACCTCACACCACACACGGTTGGAACCCTCATGTCTCCCGACGCATTCCATCCCTCCGTCCGCGACGGCATCACCGTAAACATTCCCGACCCCGACGGGAAAATGAGGCGCAGACAGATAGCCGTTCCAGCCAACGTCCAGCACTCGTTCATCATTTACAACCGCGCGTTATTTGAAAAGAAAAACATTCCCCCGCCCCATGTCGACCTGACCTGGG
>QKAL01000294.1 GCA_003246475.1 Lentisphaerota bacterium | reverse complement strand
GGGAGGCAAGGAGCCGAACGCCTGGGGAATATACGATATGCATGGCAACGTATGGGAATGGTGTAATGACTGGTATAACGATACATTTCTGGTGGCGGACGTGGAGAATCCGGTCGGGCCGGAATCGTCGTCGGATAATTTGAAGGTGGCTCGCGGCGGTTCATTTGCCAGTGACGCCGCTGACCTGCAGAGTGGTTCGCGTTATTGTTATGACTATAAAAGCGGCAAGAAAAACATTGGATTCCGGATTGTGTGCGCGCCGGAGCTTTGAATGGTCAATTCGTTATAAAATGAGTTCCGGCAGGCGTTTGGGTGTTGAAAAAGCGGGGTGAGCCATTATGTTATATTTGGGGCTTTTTATTCAAAAACTGCCGGTTGTATATAGGGAGTGGGCTATGAAAGTATGGATAATGCTTATACTGGCAGTGGCAGGACCTATGGTTCTGGCGTTGCCGAAAGATGACGGGGCCACTGTAAAGGACTCGGTCATCGTCAATGTCAATAATGATGCAAAGATTGACGCCAAAAACCGTTCGAGTGTCAATACCGGGATTCAGGCCAGAGGGGCGACGATCAGTAATTCGACCATGGTCAACAATTTTTCCGGGAATGTCACTGCGCGGAACAATTCCCAGGTGTCTACGGGGATAAAAGCCGATGACGCCCAGATCAAGGATTCGACCATCACCGTGGATACCAAGGCGAATATTACCGCCGACCATGCTACGGTTAAAACCGGCGTCGATGTCAATGAAGCCAGAAACGCGACCATAAATACTTCCTATAAGGGCGAGATCAACGCGGCCGGATCTACCGTAAAGGCCGGTTCCGTTGAAGGTGAAGTGCGTCACAAAAAGATTACCACCCAGGTTGAGCAGGATATTAACGCGGTGGGACGGGGCGTCAAGATTGGTACTGTTACGGCAGGAAGCGGTCAGGGGACAAGCCATGTCTCGCAGACCGGTCTGGATTATAGCAAGGCCGGGCGTAACAGCGGCGGCGCCAGCATCGGTAATGTCGATGCGCAGGGCGGTATTGTCCGGGAGGTTAAGACCACGGTCGGAACCAGTAACGGGGTGGTTAATGGTTTGAAGGTTCGCCATATGGCGAAGGTTTATGCGGAGGAAGGCGGTATTGATCCGACCGGAACGAAGAATGTCTATGTGAGCCGCAAGGAAAAGGAAAAAGCGCTTAAGACGGGCGGCTCGGTGGGCAATACGACCACTGGTGACCCGCGGATCAAAAAAGTGGAAACCTATGTGGAATAAACAACGGATGAAAATATTTTTTCGCGGTGTTGCCGTGTTGTCTGCGGCGGTGATTACCGCCCAGGTTTGCAGTTCCTGCGGCTGGATGGCCGGGGAGATCAAGGATGAAGAGGTGACCGATCTCGAAAGTCAGATGAGAGCGGAAAAGCGGACAACGGTGTTCGAACAGTCGCTTATTGATTTCGGCGTTTTGCTTCGGGCGTACAACGTGCCGCGAATGGCGGTTCAGAGTAAAAATATCGGAAATATGACGGCCGAAAAGAATCTGCCGAGCGATATTTATGCGATGATTGCCGCGACAATGAACAAAATCGGCCCTCAGATAGTGTTTATTCCATACGATGCGCAATATGTGATGAGTGAGTCGAACACCGGAGGAACGATCACCCGGATGTATCCGAACATTGTTCTGGACGGCGGCATTACCGGTTTTGACAAAGATATGTTTGAAAAGGAGCGCGAAGTCGAGGCCTCAGGCGGTTGGGCCGGGGCTCAGGGTGGCGGCCATATCAATGCCGGGGCGAATTATTCCCGGCTGACGCTGGATCTGAATCTGTTGGATTACCGGACCCAGAGTTATTTCCCCGGGGCGTTGTCCTCAAACTCGATTCTGTTGCAGCAGAGCAAGCTCGGCTGGGGCGTTTACGGTTATTACATGGGCAACGGAGGTTCGTTTGATTATGATTTGAAGAAAAAGCAGGGTGTGCATGCGGCATTGCGGACCCTGGTCGAATACAGTATTCTTGAAGTATTAGGTAAATATTTTCAGGTACCGTACTGGCGTTGTGTCCGCGGTGCCAACCCGGATGAGGATTTCATCAAACGGGTTTATACCGCTTTTCTTGAATTGCAGAAGGATCAGCAGCAGCTTAAAATTAAAAACCTGCTGTTCCTGCATGGGTTCAACGGTATAGACCGTTCCGCTCCGGAGTTTTCCGGTCCGGAAGAGGGGGCGATGAAAGAGGCCATGCGCCGGACGTCGACAAGTACCATGTCCGATCTGTATATTGCCTTGTGGAAGACGGTGCCGGTGGATACCGCGGCCCGCAGGGTGTTGATTGACCGCCGCCGTCAGGCCCAGGAGGATCGCATTAAGGCGGAAGATGCGCGCAAGGTCGCGGAGCAGAAGGCGGCGGAGGAAGTCAAACAGAAGGCGGCGCAGGAGGAGGAAAGAAAGAAACGGATTGCCGAATATAACGGCTATGTTACCTCTGGAGACCGGTTCTATAAGGAAAAACGTTATGATGATGCGTTGCGGCAGTATGCTGCGGCGAATCAGCTTTTTGGCGGCGAGCAGTATCCGGTTAAAATGATTAACACGATACGCGGGTTTAAGCAGCAGAAGCAACAGGCGGAAGAACAGTATGCCGGCAATGTTGCGACTGCAAGTAAGTTATACGAGGCGGCGGAGGCGGTCAGCTTTAATTATGCCAGCTATAAGAAGGCGTTGCAGGCATATGAGGCGGCGGCAAGGATTAAACCCGATGATGCCGATGTAAAACAGCGTATTGAAGAGATAAAGAAGAAATTAAGTAAATATAGTTTGGTTAACGATAAAGAAAACGGAGAAGACTGGTAATGAATCCGAGTGATAAAATCGAGCGTAAATTTGTGAGGTCAGCGCTGGCGGTGGCTGCCGGGGTTGCCTTTACGGGGATCCTCTCTTCCTGTGCCATGGTCGACTGGTTCGCCGGCAAGACCAGTGACGATGAAGTCAAGGAGATGGATACAGATATTGCTCAGAGCATGACCGCCAAGAAGACTCCATACGATGATGCTTTGAAAGGTTTTGGCCAGTTGCTGGAAGCTTACAATATCAACGAGATACGAGTGCAGAGCAAGTTGATCGCCAACCAGACGGCGGAAAAAGAGCTGCCCGACGATGTATCCCGTATGTTGATCTCCGCGGTCAACAAGATCGGCCGCAAAGTGGTATATATTCCTTACGACCCCAATTATGTTATTAATGAAGCGAATACCGGTGGAGATATTGCCCGTGCGCTGCCTCAGATTGTCCTTGCAGGGGGGATTACCGAGTTTGACAAGGATCTGATTGAGAAAGGCCGTGAACTGAAAGTGGAGGGCAGTATCCAGAAAGGAGATTACGGCTCAAATTACTCCCATGACGGCGGGGCCGGTTATCAGGCGGAATCCGGAGTCTCCCGTATAACGTTGGATCTGCAGTTGCTGAATTACAAGACCCAGACATATCTGCCGGGTATTCAGGCGATCAATTCGGTGAACATCCGTAAAACAAAATTGGGCTGGGGTGTTGGTTACTTCTTTCAGGGGTCTGGAATGTCATTCCAGTATTCGTTGCAGCAGAAGCAGGGTAAATACCATGCGTTGCGCCTTTTGGTTGAGCTAAGTGTGTTGGAGGTGATGGGTAAATACTTTGACGTTCCGTACTGGAGATGTATTGAAGGTATGGCTCCGGACGCGGCGATGATTGCCCGTATCCGTGACGAGTTCATGGGGCTTGATGATGCGCGACAGAACGTATATTTGAAAGATTATCTCTATTTTCACGGAGTGACCGGGTTTGACCGGGGACGTTCGGATATGACGGCGTCGGAACTGGGACTGCTGGATCAGGAGATGAAGAAGGCCAACTGCGCCAGCCGTGCCGATTTGTTCATTAAGCTATGGGAAAGTGTGCCGATTGAGCAGTCGATCCAGCGGAATAGAGACTTTGTCCGGGAACAGAACCGTAAGGCTCAGGAAGCCCAGTCCGAGCTGGCCAACCGCGCCACTCAGTACAACGCGGTTCTGGCTCATGCCGACACGCTCTATTCTTCCGGGCGCCTCGAAGAGGCACGGGAAGCATACCGCAAGGCAAACAGTCTGTTGCCCGACCAGCAGGATCCGATCGACATGATGGCGCGGATTGACAAGGATATCGCGGCTCGCGCGGCGGGTAACACCGCTCCGTCTGCCGCTCCGGCAGGAACTGCTCCGGCGGCTGCGCCCGTAGTGGCTGCTCCGGCAGTAAATGTTGCGGAACCGGAGAAGACGGTTGTGGCTCCGGCAAAAAAGAAAGAAGTTCCGTTAACACCGTTCGATCAGGTTGAATGGTAACGGAGGGAAAAGACAGTATTATCGTAATTAAATATTAATATCCAAAACGGAGGGTTGAATCATGAAAACATCAACAATTGTAATGAGTGCGATTATTGGGGCTTGCGCGGTATCCGCAGTGGCATTGCCATCTGGCGGCGGCGCTGCTACGACGGTAAAGGATTCCACGATTATCAACACGAACCAGGATGTGACCAACATTGCCAAGGATGAGTCCAAGATCAATTCCGGTATTCAGGCCAAGGGTTCGACCATCCAAGATTCGACGTTGATGAACGAAAACAAAAATGTTACCAATATTGCCATCAATAAATCCAAGATCAATTCCGGTATCGAAGCGAATAATGCGACGATTAAGGATTCGACGCTGATTAACACCAACAAGAACGTAACCAATATGGCCAAGGATGGATCGACGATCAACTCCGGTATCAGCGCCAATGATGCCACGATCAAGAGCTCGACGATCATCAACGACAACCAGGATGTTACCAATATGGCGGTCAATAAATCCACGATCAATTCCGGCGTACAGGCCGACGGAGCGACGATCAAGGATTCGACACTGATGAACACCAACAAGAACGTCACTAATATGGCCACCAACGAGTCGGAAATCAATTCCGGTATCAATGCCAAGGATGCCACGATCAAGAGTTCAACTCTGATCAATGATAATCAGAATGTTAC
>QKAL01000256.1 GCA_003246475.1 Lentisphaerota bacterium | reverse complement strand
CGTGAACAGGTGGGCTCGCCGATCATCGACGACGCGATCAATCTGCTGATTGTAATGAATCAGCCGTCAATGGATAAATTCCTTCCGAAATTGAAGGAAAACGGTGTGCTGCTGTATGACAGCTCCGTTATTGATCCGCCTGAATGCGCGCCGGATAAGAAAGTTTTTGCGATCAAAGCATCTGATATTGCCAACGAGATCGGAAATATCCGTTACGCCAACTCGGTAATTCTCGGAGCGCTGTCACTGGCGCTTGATGAACATTACCTTGAAGGCAGCGACAAGCAGGACTTCGACTGTGTGTTTGAGGAAGCCATTATGGAACGCTTCTCGCGGAAACCAGGCGTGGTCGATCTCAATATCAAGGCGTTCCGTGCGGGGAAAGAAGCCGTTAAGGAAACTTTTGAGCACAGGAATCAGTAATCATGCTTGCTAAACGTATTATTCCCTGCCTGGATGTAACCGGTGGCCGTGTTGTCAAAGGCGTTAACTTTGTTGACCTGGTTGATGCCGGAGACCCGGTGGAAGCCGCTATTGAATACAACCGCCAGGGAGCCGACGAACTTGTTTTTCTCGATATTACCGCTACCAGCGATAACCGCGATACCATGGTGGATGTTGTAAGGCGTACCGCCGAACAGGTATTCATCCCCCTTACTGTAGGCGGAGGAATCCGTGAAATCAAAGATATGCGCCTTATGCTTAATTCCGGAGCCGACAAGGTTTCGTTGAACAGCGCGGCGGTAAACAATCCCGATATTATCCGGGCCGGAGCCGAGCGTTTCGGCAGTCAGTTCATTGTACTGGCTATTGATGCCAGACGGGTACCGGGACAGCCGGGAAAATGGGAAGTCTATACCCATGGCGGCAGAAAGTCCACTGGCATTGACGCAATCGAATGGGCCTGTCAGGGCGTTGAACTTGGAGCCGGAGAGATCCTGCTGACCAGTATGGATTGCGACGGAACCAAGGACGGTTACGACTGTGAGTTGACCCGTGCGATTTCTGAAAAAGTATCTGTTCCGGTAATCGCTTCAGGCGGAGCCGGTAACCTTGATCATCTGGTTGAAGTGCTCAACAAAGGCAAAGCCGATGCGGTACTCGCTGCCAGTATCTTCCATTTCGGGACCTATACCGTTCCGCAGGCCAAAGAATTTCTGAAACAACATAATATTCCGGTAAGGGATTAGTTTACGGCTTTTATCTATATCAGCCGCATCCTGCCGGTAAGTAATTTATTTATATAACATTTAAGGACATACCACGCAATGAGCAACAAAGATTTTGAAGAAGCAAGTCTGAAGTATCATGCCGAGCCGCTGCCCGGTAAGATCTCCATGATATCCAGCAAACCATGTGAAACCCAGGCCGACCTGTCAATGGCCTATACCCCGGGCGTTGCAATTCCCTGCCTGAAAATCAAGGACAACCCGGAAGACAGCTGGAAGTATACCGCCAGAGCCAATACCGTAGCGGTTATCAGCGATGGCACCGCGGTTCTCGGTCTCGGTAATATCGGTCCTGAAGCCGGTATGCCGGTTATGGACGGTAAAGCCGTACTGTTTAAAGAATTTGCCGGTATCGACACAATTCCGCTCTGTATTACTAAAGTATTCGATGAAAACGGACGTACCAATGCCGACGCGGTCATTGAAACCGTTCAGCGCCTTGAGCCGTCATTCGGCGGTATCAACCTGGAAGATATTGGTGCTCCGGCCTGCTTCAAAATCGAGCAGACCCTTAAGAAAACCATGTCTATTCCGGTCTTCCACGACGATCAGCACGGTACCGCGATTATTTCCATGGCTGGAATCATTAACGCCCTGCGCATGGTTAATAAGAAAATTGGAGACTGCCGTTTCGTAGTAAACGGAGCTGGTGCCGCAGGTATTGCCTGTGCTGAATTCTATATCTCCGCCGGTGCAAAACGTGAAAACTTCATGATGTGCGACTCCAAAGGCGTTATCTACAAGGGCCGTGCCGAAAGCATGACTCCTGAAAAAGAAAGATTCGCGGTTGAAACTTCCTGCCGTACACTGGCAGACGCAATGAAGGGCGCAGACCTGTTCCTCGGCGTATCCATCGGTAATATCGTGACCAAGGAAATGGTTAGTTCAATGGCTCCGAACGCGATTCTGTTTGCCATGGCTAACCCGACTCCGGAAATTTTCCCGCAGGATGCTTTGGACGCTGGTGCCGCAGTGGTTGGAACCGGACGTACCGACTTCCCGAACCAGGTGAACAACGTACTTGGTTTCCCGGGTATCTTCCGTGGAGCGCTTGATGTGCGTGCTTCTGATATTAATGAAGACATGAAGCTGGCTGCTTCCAAAGCCCTGGCAGAAATCGTTACGGAAAAGACTCCTGACGATGTTTACAAGATTCTGAAGAAAGCATATCCGAAGGATGCTGCCGACGGCATGTTCGATGGCGAATGTCCGCTGAAAAGCTCTTATGTGATTCCGAAACCGTTTGATCCGCGTGTCGTGCCAAGGGTTGCCCGTTATGTTGCGGAAGCCGCAATGAAGAGTGGCGTTGCTAAAGTCGAACTCGACGACCTGGAAGCTTACGAACAGGATCTTCTCGAGATCCTGAAAAACCGCTAGTCCGTACAATGGACGGCGTTACTACCGTTTAAAACTTCAGTCGTTTTTGCATGGAGTGAAAGCGACTGAAAAATTATAGAAAAAGCCGAAATTTACCCAACTGGGAAATTTCGGCTTTTTTGTCCAGCGGGCAAGGCCCGCTGGAACTGCGTCCGAGTAATACTCGGTACAAATTAGTCGCTATGCGATAAATTAGCGATCTACTCGAGCACTGCCGCCGCCTACGAGCTTTTCAACTTCTGACAGCAGAGCCATAGAAGTGTCGCCAGGGGTGGTCATTGCCAGTGCGCCATGAGCTGCACCGTATTCAACAGCCTTGCCGGCATCGTTGAAGGTCATCAGTCCGTAGACCAGACCGGATGCAAAACTGTCGCCTCCGCCTACGCGGTCGTAGATTTCCAGTCCGTCGCGCTGTGCGGCCTTGTAGAACTCTCCATTGGCCCAGCTGATTGCGCTCCAGTCGTTAACGGTAGCAGTTTTTACGCCGCGCAGAGTAGTTGCAACAACCTTGAAGTTCGGATATGCCGCAACGGCTTTATTGATCATATTCTTGAAACCGTCGATTTCGAGGGTAGTCAGGTTTTCGTCCACACCGTCGATCTCGAAGCCGAGGCATGCGGTGAAGTCTTCTTCGTTACCGATCATTACATCGACGTATTTAGCGATTTCCTTGTTGACTTCCTGAGCCTTGGCCGGACCGCCAATGGATTTCCACAGTGACGGACGGTAATTGAGGTCGTAGGAAATGATGGTGCCGTATTTTTTAGCAACCTGCATGGCTTCGATTACAACATCGGGAGTCGTTGCAGACAGAGCGGCAAAGATACCGCCGGTGTGCAGCCAGCGTACGCCGAGCTTGCCGAAGATGTATTCCCAGTCGATATCGCCTTTCTTCAGCTGTGAAACAGCGGTATTTCCACGGTCGGAACAGCCTCTTGCTCCACGGATACCAAATCCGCGTTCGGTGAAGTTCAGTCCGTTGCGGACAGTCTGTCCGAGGCCGTCGTAGGGTACCCATTTGATCAGGGAAGTATCAACGCCGCCCTGGAGGATGAAGTCTTCAACCAGGCGTCCAACCGGGTTGTCGGCGAAAGCGGTAACAACAGAAGCGCGTTTGCCGAAGCAGCGGCGAAGTCCGCGAGCCACGTTGTATTCGCCGCCGCCTTCCCAGGCCTGGAAGGTACGTGCGGTGTGGATTCTGCCGTCGCCCGGATCCAGACGCAGCATGATTTCACCCAGTGATACGATGTCAAAACGGCAGTCTTCCACCGGTTTCAGATTGAGGATACCCATAGTTATTCTCTCCATGTTATATTGTTTGTTCAGTTACATCTAAATTTGTTTTTTGAGCACTGAAAATATAACATATCCTATAAGTTTGTCAATATGGGAAAGCTGAAAAAGCGCTAGAGATTTTCCCGCTTCAGCAGCACAAAGAGCGAAGTCTAAAGCGGTATTTCGCTATCCGTCTTACAGATTTGTATTTTGACAGGATGATTATATAGTATCTTTAAGACAGTTCATTGTAACTGTTGAGCTGAAAAAACACAGGAATAATCCGATTATGTATGGATATTACAGAGTGGCGGCGGTATGTCCGAAATTCAAAGTCGCGGATATTCACGAAAACGCCCGAAAAATAATCGAAAATATCATCCGCGCCGATTCTGAAGAAACAGCTGCGGTAATCTTTCCCGAAATGACGGTCTGCGGCTACACCTGCGGCGACCTTTATCATCAGAGTCAACTTCTCAGCGAATCCGAAAAAGCCATTGTTCATATTGCCGAGAAAACTGCGTCGCTTAAAACTGTGATCGTGGTAGGCGCTCCGCTGCGGGTGAACAATGCCCTTTACAACTGCGGTTTTGTGATCCATCAGGGACGCGTACTCGGGATCGTGCCAAAATCCTTTAATCCGAATTACCGCGAATTCTACGAAAAACGCTGGTTCAAATCCGGTGCCGGCTTAAAGACTTCAACTGTTGAATACGGCGGACGTGAAATACCTTTCGGAACCGATCTGATTTTCAGTCACGGACGCTATTTCCGATTCGGTCTGGAACTTTGTGAAGACGTATGGACCATTATTCCGCCGAGTTCATGGCACTGTCTGGCAGGAGCACTGCTTACGTTCAATCTGTCTGCCAGCAATGAACTGGTATCAAAGGCGGATTACCGTCGCGAACTGATCAGACAGCAAAGCGCACGGTGCATTTCTGGCTATGCCTATGCCTCTTCCGGCGTACATGAATCCACTCAGGACCTGGTTTTCGGCGGACATCTGATGATTGCCGAGAACGGGCATATTTGCGCGGAAAATAAACGTTTTGAACGTGATTCCAATATTATTTTCGCGGACATTGACTGCAAAAGACTGCTGGCAACCCGCATCAGCGAAAGTTCCATGGGAGACATGCAGCTGCCTGCCGACCGTGAATTCACCGAAATTAAGATCAGC
>QKAL01000095.1 GCA_003246475.1 Lentisphaerota bacterium | reverse complement strand
GTCCGCTGCCGGATTATATTTGGTTTAACGGAGGGATACTCCATCAAAATAATATTTTCATCGGGAAGGCAGCGGCGTGATAAAAGATAAAAAAATTATTGCCGGATTGATGGTAGCGGCATTTTTGCTGATGTATCCTCTGGCCTGGATGCAAGTGATCGAACCGGTCAACGGATTCCAGTTTCTCCCTTTGTTCCCTCCTTTCGTCATGGTCATGATGGCTGGAGCGGCGTGCCTTTACAACGGCAGAAAATTATTCGACAACCTCAATAATGCACGTTATGTTCTGATTACCACGGCGGCCTTTTTTATTGTCGGGCTTTGCCAGTTGTTTACGCACTCGTTTTATAATGCGGATCAGTATCTTTCTTCGCTGACGTGGTGTGTTTTTTCGCTGTTTTTTTATCTTTATGCCGCTGAATCGATCGCTATCATGCCGATGGTTATGGCGTTGATCTGGTGCGGAACGGTCATGGTCTCAATCCGCGAGTTGTTCATGCCGCGTCAGATTCTGTTCGGTGTTCCAGGTAATTACAACTGGAATGCGACGTTGTTGGCGGTTTCCGCGATTTTCCTGTTGCATTATCTGTACGGCAGGCTGAGCGCGTTAAGCATCTGGCGGCGTCTTGTGGTGTTGGTGTTTCCGGCCGGCCTGACGTTGCTGTTGATCTATTGGTGTGGATCAAAAGGTACCTGGGCTGGACTGGCTGCCGGATTGTTGTTATATGTTATTGCCGTGCTGCGGAGATACCGTCGTGTGCTTATCGGGGTTGCCATTGCAGTCGGGATCGGCGGGTATGCCTGTCTGCTGTTTTATCCTTCGCTGGTGGAAAAAGTTATCCGCGACGACGTGCGTGTTTCTCTCTGGCAGGGATGTTCCGCCCTGATCCGCGACCATTGGCTGACGGGTACTTCTCCGGCTGGTTTTGAAAGCGCCTATGCCGAATATATCCCCGAAGAATATTATTTGAATAAACATGCGGCGGCCCGGCACAACCATCCGCACAACGAGTTCCTGTATGTCCTTGCCTCGTGCGGGATTCCGGTGGGGCTCATCTGGGCGGGGATGGTGATTTTTCCGTTGCTTAGTCTGGTCTTCAATCCGGTGATGCGGCGACGCGAAACGCTATGGCTGCCGGTATTGTTGTCGGCTGTATTGTTGACGGTTCACGGATCGTTGGATCTGGTAATATTCGAATGGCCGACCAGTTTTCTGTTCGTCTGGCTGCTGGGCGTGATGTGGTATTGGGTGTGGCCTACGGTGGAACTGCCGGAGAAACGTGTTGGCGTTGTCTGGCGGGTGATGGTGCCTGCCATGTCGCTCCTGATGCTGGCGTTGGCGGCGGGAATGACGGTTTATAACGTTTACGCCTCATATTTCTCCTGGTCTGGAATCCAGCATTATTCGATGAAAAACTATTCCCAGGCGGATGCTTCGTGGGGGCGTTATCTGGCGATGAAATCCGATCCGTACATCCTTTACCGGGCTGGCAACAATGCCTTTATCCGGCTGCGTGATTCGGGTAAGGCGTTGGGGTATTATCTGCGTCTGAGTGAGATCGGTTGTACCAACTACGCCAATAATAACGGCTTTATCGGCCAGATATATCTGTTGCAGGGCAAACCGGCAGAGGCATTACCTTATCTGCGTCAGGAAACGATGAACTTCCCGCTGGGCGTTTCCGGCTGGTATTTCCTGGCAATGACGCAATCCCTGTTGGGATTGAAGGAAGATGAGGCAATATCGAAACAGGAGATGTTGCGTTCGTTGAGGCTTAAAGGCTTGGATCTATCGCATCTGGAGTTGTTGTTGCGCGATCCGTACTATGATTTGAACTGGCGTCAGGTCAGGGAAAAAATGCTTTCCGAGGAGGATAAGAGAAGATGATAGACAACTTTCTTGCGGGATTGCAGCAGGGGTTTCCGCTTGTGCCAGTTGTTTTGTTGTTGTTCTGTTCTGCCGGCATGGGGCGTTTAATGACGATGGATCATGAGCGGAATGTTGATGGCGGACTGTTTTGGGCCAAGCTGGTATTGGGGCTGAACGGCCTGTACTTTTTGGCCGCTGTTGCCGGGAGTTTAGGTCGAATCGGCGGCATGGTGATGCCGATATTGTCGGGCGGTGCATTTCTGGCCGTGATATATCTCTACGGCAAAACATGGATATTCGAACTGATCTGTTTTATACGCGAAAATCGTTTTTTTGCTCTGATCTGCGCTATTATAATGCTCTTTTTTGCGGCGCCGGTGTTCTGTTTCCCCCTCGGTTGGGATTCCCATACCTATCATCTGGCTTTGCCGTTGCGCTGGTTGGCGGACAACCGGGCGCTGATCTATTCAGACCTCCCTTATTCGGGATTTCCTTCCGGGGCCGAGTTTATTTACTGGTGTCTGTTGCGGGGCGGAGATATCCGTGCTCCGGGTCTGCTGGTATGGCTGGCAACAATGTTGGCGGGAGTATGGATCTATCTGCGCCTGAAATCTGTAGCGGCCTTGCCGGTGTCACTGGCGGCGGCGCTGGCATTTATCGGTTCTCCGGTGACGCTGATGTTGATGAAAGAGAGCTATGTTGAGCCGTTGCTGCTTTTAAATCTGCTTGCTGCTTTGGATCTGGCTGATGATGACCTGCTACGGGATAATTTCTACCGGCGGAGTCTGTTTCTGGGGGTGTTGGCCGGAGGAGCGTGTGCCTTGAAACTTAATGGCGTTCTAGTTGCTGCGGCAATCGTTCTTTGGGGACTGCCTTGGCCATGGCGAGGCAAAAAAAATTATGTCTACCTGGCGGTTACGGGAGGAACAGCGCTGGCGTTCATGTTGCCGTTTTATCTTCGGCCATGGTTGCTGACCGGCAATCCGTTTTTTCCTTTCTTCTCCAGGTGGTTTTCCGACAACATGGCATATTTGTTGAGCGGTGAGTATCACCATGCCGTTGCCAGCATGAAGTATGGCGTTTGCGGTTTGGCGGGCTTTGTGACCGCGCCGTTGCTGTTGTGCTGGGAAAGCCGCTGGTTCGATGGTTCTTTCGGCTTGCCTGCCCTGATATTTCTTATCGCGGCGCTGATATTCCTCTGGACGGGGGTCAGACGGCGTGGCCGGGACTGGGAGATTTGGCGTCCTTTTGCAATTATGCTGCTTTTATATGTCGGATGGTTTTTTACCGCCCAGCAGGCGCGTTTTCTTTTGCCGGGGCTGGTAATTGTGATACTAATTGGCGGCCGGTGGTTGTCTCTACTGCGGCGGCGTTGGCAATGGTGCATGCTTGTTCTGATTGTCGGTTTGATTCTTCCAGGGATTTTCATTCCCGCCAGACATGCCTGGAACTGCTGGTTTTTTATCGGTGGCGGCGTTGGTTTGAAGGACTATATCTACACGGGTACCGGTCCCGGATACCTGTCGGCGGCAGAGATGGTGGCGACTAAGACTCCGCCGGAGGCGAAAATTCTGCTGCTGTTCGATCACCGTTCCCTGCTTATACCGCGTTATACCGAACTCGGCACCCCCTATTTTCAGTCGAAATATTTCACGCCGCCGCCGCTGGAAGGCGATGCCCTGATGCGGCAGTTGACCGATAACCGTATTTCATATCTGTTGGTCGGAGAATCTCCCAACAACCCCGATAATCTTGATGCATACCGGGGCCGTATGGATGTCCTCAGGGGCGGGATTGCTGAGCTGGTGAAAAACGGTCGGCTGCAGCTGGAGTGGAGTGGGGAAGGATTTTCTCTTTATCGGGTGAACCGGTAACTTCCCGGTTCTTGCCAAGTGCCAACAGAAAAACTCCCAGCAGGATCACTCCCAGCGCATATGCTTTCTGCCTGACGTTGGTGTCGCGGAAGTAGAAACTGCCGACCGCGAAAGTGACGACGCAGTTGCAGCGCCGCACCAGCGACATGATTGAGATCTGTGTGTCCGGCAGGCTTACTGCGTAAAAATAAAGATAATCGGCAACAATCAGCAATATTCCCGTTAAAGGTATCGACCAGCGCCAGACGAACGCCCTTCCGTCCTTGAACGAATATTTTCGGATCAGATAGGCCGTTCCCAGAATGAAGACCAGATCGACAGAAAACCAGAACTGTACCGTATTCCTGGGTATTTTGAGCACGCCCAGTAAATATTTATCATACAGCGACGAAGATGCCCCCAGCAGTGTACCGAGCAATATCAGATGTACCCCGCGGTGGCGGTGGAACGAAAATCCCTCCAGCTTGCCCAGTACCGAGAAGATATAGTAGCCGCCGAATATCGCCAACATCCCGGCGCCTTGAACCAGGGTCGGGATCTCGCTGAACAGCAGGACCCCGCCGATAACGGTCCACAGCGGAGAACTGGCACGGATCGGAGAGGCGATCGAGATCGGCAGTTCGCGCATCGCGTAGTAGACACAGATCCAGCTGCTGCTGACCAGCAGGGATTTGGCCAGGATCAGATTCCATTGTTTTCCGTTACAGGCGGCAAATTCATGCCAGTGCCCCGTCACGGCGGTAGCCGTCAGGAACAGTACTGTTCCCGAAAATGTGGCCCAGAACAGTACCGGCATTACCGAGTTGTCCCGGACCGCGTGTTTCTTGCATAAATCGTAAAAACCCAAGCCGATAGCCGAACCCAGAATCGGGAGCAGCCAGACCGCAGACGATGTTAAATCCATATATCCTTTATCCTTTACTTCCTGATATCCGGATAATATACTCCTGCTCCGTTATAATAACAGAGAGTGGAATCGATTCGTGGCGGTTTTCTCTCAGGGCTTGAGCTTCTGGGTGATGATGTAATTCACCTTCGGGTTCAGTGTCAGCTTGAAGCCGGTTCCGGAGATCGTCCGGCATCGGTTGCCATCAAACAGTTCAAGGTGTGTTACTGGATTTTTCCGGCAGGTAATCTCAACCTCCTGTTGGCATTGGCTGTGCAAGTTGTAGTCGATCTGTCCCGCATCAAGATCCCAGGAAATACTGACGGTAATCCGTCCCCTGGCTCCCAAATTGGTGATCCGTCCCTTCCGCCAGCGTTCGGGCAGGGCGGGCAGCAACCTGAGGCGGCCCGGAGCGGAATAGAGCAGCATCTCGTAAACCGCCGCTGTCAACCCCATGTTGGCATCGATCTGGAACGGGGTCGAGCGGTTGAAAAAACAGTCGTTCATAGTGATGCCCATACCGCGATAATCGTTGTGATAGGTGAAGAAATTTTTACCGAGGCAGCATTGAGCGATGAGGTCGAAACAGGCTGCTGCGGTGTCGCTGTCACCGAAGCGGGCGTTGATGTTGGCCATGTGCGCGAGCGACCAGCCGGTCTGCTGCCCGAGGCCGATGACGAGCCGCTTGTCGACCGCTGTTTTGAAGGCGCCAGCCAGCTCCGAACCATCGACCGGATCGATTTCCTGTCCGGGGAAGACCGGATATAGGTGCGATTGATGGCGATGGTGATAGTTGTCGCTGAAATCATTATGGAGCCATTCGCAAATTGCTCCGTCGGAATTGATCCGGTACGGCGGCATTTTATCGAGCATCTGCTGCCATTCCGGAAGTTTTTCCCCATAAAGGCCGGTTTCCTGCACTGCCGCGATCATGTTGCGTAGTACCTCTTTGGCCACGGCCACGTCCATTAGTGAGTTGACGGTGACGCGGGGCGTGCCGGAGGTCTCTGTCTGTAATTCTGGTGCGTTAAATTCAATGGGCCAGTTCTCCGGGGATACCGATGGACAGAAACGCAGTTCGCCGTTTTCCTCTTCCAGAAATCCTTGATAAAAATCAATGATTTCCTTCATGAACGGCATGGCGCGGCGGGTCAGGAAATCGCGGTCGCCGGTAAATTGGTAATAGTCGTAGATATGTTGTGCCAGCCAGCCTGCGCCGGAGATCCAGTTGATGATCCACGAGCCGGAAAAGGTAGACAGGCCGGTTTCCGGCGAAATCAGCGCCGGGATGAAAATACCGTCACAACCGTACAGCTTACGGGCGTTTTCCCGGAAATCCTCTAGGAACGCGGTGTAGAAATCCACTACCGCCAGCAACATTTCCGGCAGTTGTCCCGGCAGCGCCTGCCAGTAGTTCATCTGCAGATTTTCATTGATCATGAAAAAGCAGAGCCAAGGCGGTTGATAATCGCCGTTCCAAATTCCCTGCAGGTTGGACGGCAGTCCGCCCGGACGTGAACTGCAGATGAGCAGATATCGTCCGTAGTTAGCCATTTTTTCGACCAGTTCCAGAGGGGCTTTGCCGTCATATGCCTGGAGTAAGAGCGTTTCGTTTGGTGTGTTCGATGTCGGTGTGTCAAGTTCGAAGGTGGTACGGTTGTAAAGTTTTCGGTGCAGTTGCATATGGGCGGCGGACAGCGTGATAAAATCCGTTTCAGTTTCCGCCAGTTCCTTGCTCAGACGTTGGAATGCGGTTCCCGGGTTTTCATAAACGAACACTTTCAATCGGATCAGGACTTCGTCTGCCTGTTTGACCACCAACGTGTCGCCTTCCGCTTTTAGTTCTCCTTTACGGAGAAATACCCTGCCGAGTATTCCGAACTCGCGTCCGGCAGTGGTTGTTTTGCCGTTTTCCCGGGTATAACGGCCGCAGAGCCGGATTTCATTTGCCGTGGCGGAGGAGGAAAAGGCGATGTCCGGCGGTTTTTCCGCGTCATTGAGGTCGTGAGCCGCCAGTCGGATGTTGGCGTTGATGCTGCCTGGGTGTGAGGCTCGGATGCGGATGGCGATGGTGTCGTCGGCGCGGGAGACAAATACGTCGCGGGAAAAGGTGATCTCGCCGTCGTTCCAGTGCGTTTCGGTTATGGCGGAACTCATGTCCAGACTGCGTCCGTAATCGCGGAAAGGCTGATTCACCGGCATGTCTATCAGCAGGTCGCCGGCGGGGTGGTACATGGCGCAGTTGCCTTGGTATCCGGCCTGTTCCAATGTCCGCTGATATAAATCGTTGGCGGCGGTGTAATCGCCTTGTCGCATCAGTTCGCGCAATCTGGGCAGTGCGGCGGAGATGTCCGGCAGTTTATCGACGGTCCCGCCGTACCAGAGTCGTTCGTGGTTGATGAGGATACGTTCGTTGGCGATACGGCCGTAGGGCATTGCCCCAATCGTACCGTTGCCGACCGGAAAGGCGTCGCGCCACCAGCCGGCTGGAGTCAGCATGCGAAGAATATCTTTATGGTCGCTCATTAGTGTCATCCTGTATTTGTAATCAATGCAAACGTTGCATATTGCATATTTTAATCTTGATATGGTGTTATGTCAATACTTTTATTCAATAATTGCACAAAATGAATTTTGCGGATGTTGACAACGTTTGCGAAGGGTGGTACGGTAACCCTGCATAAATATACGGTGGATGTGGCAATGGCAAAAATATCATTAAAAAAGATCAGTGCGGCGGCAGGCGTGACCCCGAGTACCGCTTCGCGGATAATCAACAATATTCCGGGGTACAACTTTGCTCCGGCGACGGTGGAAAAGGTGCTGGCGGTGGCGGAACGTTTCGGTTACCGTCCCAATCAGTTATATCGCAGTGTGTTTTCTGGACGGACCCAGTCGGTGGGATTGCTTATGCCGTTGGGTAACTTCTATTGTGAGGTGGCGCGCGGCGCGCATGACCGTTTGCTGGAGGATGGTTTTGCCTCGCTGATGGGAATCAACGCGCAGGATTTCGACAATCCTTCTGATTCGAATGAAATGAGGATTATTCGTCGTCTGTTGGAACATCGGGTCGATGGTTTTATCATGAGGCCGACGCTTGACGGTGCAACCGACATGCATTTTCAGGAGATCATCGGACTCGGTCTGCCGCTGGTTGCCGTTGATCGGCGGGTTAACAGCAGTTATCCCGATTTTGTCGGCAGTGACGATATTGCCGGGGGGCGGCTGGCGGCGGACTATCTGTTGAATCTGGGGCACCGTGATATCGTACATCTTACCGGGGATTTGCAATGCAGTTCTTATTGTGATCGTGCCATGGGGTTTGAGCAGGAAGTGTTGGAACGCGGCGGAAATCTGCAAACCATCATCGGCGGCGATGACGGCGAGGTGCAACGGATTCGTTTGCTGTTCGGCCGCGAAAAACGTCCGACGGCACTTTTCGTGCGTGATGACGGGCATGCGATGCGCGCGGCGGAGGTGCTGCAGGATATGGGGTTGAGAATCCCAGGCGACGTCAGCATTATCGGTTACGGCAATGATCCCGGCGGCACGTATTTCCGTCCGCATCTGACTACGATCGAACAATATCCGTATCGGATCGGGTGTCGAGCTGCGGAGGTGTTTCTAGAACGCTTGCGCGAAGGCGTGGGACATGTTCGGCGCGAAATTATGTTGCCGGTGGAACTGGTCGAGCGCGGCAGCTGCCGTGCTCTCCGGGGTTAATGGCTATTTCAGGATTATTGTGCCGCGGGAACGGGCATCGTCGAGGCATTTTCTGACGCGGTCGACGCCTGGGAAGTCGCGGAACAGAAAGCCGGAATGCTGAAAATATTCGCTTTCGGCCAGCCGGGCATTGAGTCCCGGGTCGTTGTGCAAGGCACGGTCAACGCCGATAATCAACGGCAGCTCCGGGTGGTTTTCTGCGTACTCCAGCCGCCGCAGCAGCGGCAACGCGTGCCAGCGGTGGAACAGCTCCAGATGTAATATCATTCCCTCGGAGTTGCGGAAACTCATGTCCGGAAAGATCAGCTCGTGGCCGTCGGTTTGGAACACCGGTTCTGAGGCGCACACTTCCCAGTCTGAAACTTTTTCGCGGAACAGTTTCTGGAACATGGAAATTTCTTCCGGGACATACGCTCCGAAGTTGCGGTAGTGCCCTTTCAGGCCGCAGCTTTCGTCCAGATTGAGGCGGAGTTCGCGGTCGCGTATTTTCAGCGTTGTTTTTAACTTCCATTTGGGGAAGTCGGGGAGAACCGGAAAAAACGAAGCCAGTTGCAGGCCATATTTCTGGGTCTGTTCAAAGAGGCTGGCGGGACCGTCGATCTCGATTTTGAGTTTGTCCGGTAATTCCGCAAAGCGGCGGTTGCCGGCGACGGTTGATACTTTCGCCAGCAGCCGGAAAAATTTCAAATACTTGAACAACCGTCGCAGCTGTGCCGGTTCCGCGCCTTCCAAAGTGATGTCAAGTCCGCCTGAAAAGAGCAGCAGTGACTGTACCAGGGCACAGTTGTAACGTTCCAGCAATTCACGCGGAAAGAGATCCGGCCCCTTCAGCATGATCTCATTGCCCGGCAGATCGGCGTAGATGCCGGAGGTTGCGAAATCGCGGTATTCCGGCGGGAGTGCGTCGATGACCTTTTTCCGGTGTTCCTCAGGGTGGAGATCCGTGGCGTTGACTTTCAATGCGGCAGCGGAAGCCGCAAAAATTTCGCGGCGCGCGACGGCGTAATCCAGCTCGCGTGGCAGGGCAAAATCACAGCGATCCTGAATGATTTTATTCAGCCCGAGCGCCAGTTTCGGATCTGAATGAGTCTGGAGCAGCGGCGCGACCTGCGCATCTATTTCATCGCGGGGTACCGTCTGGCCTTCTTCGGCGTTATAACATTCTAGTAACGCTCCCGCCAGTGTAAGGAGTTCGGGCGCGGCGGTGTCGACAAACTGGGGTCGGGCGGAGCCGCCGACATTTTTAAAGCGCAGCAGATCGCGTGTAAGCATCAGTTTTTTCTCCAGTTACGGCGGTAGGCGCGGTGTTCGCGGCGGCGTTGGCTGACGTAGACTTCGGAGGTGTCGCGGCTGACCAGCTCATAGAGAACCGCCTGTTTGCCGTCGGAGGCGCGGAGGATGCGGCCGAGGCGCTGGACGTGTTCGCGGACGCTGCCGCTGCCGGAGATGATGATGCCGACGCCCGCCTCCGGGACGTCTACTCCTTCGTTAAGTACGTTGCTGGTGACGAGGACCGGGTATTCGCCGGCGCAGAATTTTTCCAGCATCTCCTTACGTTCCGCCGCTTTTGTCTTATGGGTGAGCACGGGAAGCAGAAATCGCAGCCCGATCTCGTAGGCGATGTCGTTTTCGGCAGTAAAGACAATGATGCGTTCGTCGTGGTGCTGCCGGATGAGTTCCCAGAGTTTGCGCAGTTTGCTTCGGCCGCCGCGGGCAATGCTTTTCTGTTTCAGGTATGCCTTGAAGGCGGCACGGCCGTCGGCTTGCCTGGCACAGAGGCCGATGAAGCGCTGCCAGTCGTTGCGGTCGCGGAAGGTGATGCCGTTGCGCTGGAGGAAATCCTTGTAAACGGTACGCGACCGCCGGTATTCTTCTGCCTCGTCGGGGTCGAGTTCCAGTTCGAGCTTTTTAGTAACGTACGGGGCGAGGACTTTGCCTTCCAGTTCGTCGATGTCGATACGATAGGCAAGTGGTCCGATCAGGTCGTAGATGATCTGTTCGCCTTCGTCGCTACGTTCCGGAGTGGCGGTGAGGCCGAGCCGGAACGGGGCGATGGACATGGTCGCGGCAAGCCGGGTGGTCGCCCCGGGGAGGTGGTGGCATTCGTCGAAGACAAAGAAACCGAAACGGTTGCCGATGAATTCCATGTGGATTACCGCTGAATCGTAGGTGGTTACCGTGATGTCGCGAATATCTCTGCTGCCGCCGCCGAGCATGCCTGCCGGAACCTGAAAGAATTTTTCCAGATTGCGCGCCCACTGTTGCATCAGGTCGATGGTTGGTACGGCGATCAGGGTGGGGCGTTGAACTTCCCGCATTGCCAGTACCGCCAGATAGGATTTGCCGGATCCGGTCGGGAGGACCACCACCCCGCGGCGGCCGCCGTTTTTCCATGCTGACAGTGCCGCATCCTGATGCGGCAACGGGGGGAATCCGGTACCGTCCAAACTCAATTGCAGCGGCTGAAATTGGCGGGCACGGTCTTCGAAAGGAAATTTCCGGCGATGCAGTTCCATGATGATCGGACCGTAGTCGCTGGCCAGCGCGCGGAACATTTTGACGCGTTCGTCGAATTTCAGGTAGGTGCGGATGGCGAGAATATGTTCCGCAGGGCCGTTGAGCAGCAACGTCCCCTGCGTGAAATCTACGGTTGTGACAGTTCTTTCTTCCATTCTGGTAAGATATAATCCGTCTTTTGATGATGCAACCTGATAATCTGGATAAAAACGATTGAAATCATGCGGAACGGCGGTATTATTCAGTAACGACAAAATGTGGGAGATGTGACCGATGAGAACAATTGCGATGATGATACTCGGGGCGTTGGCGATAATGTTAAGCGGCGGATGCGGCACGGGCGACCAGCTGGCCGGTGATCCTCTCAAATACCCTTACAACGCGCCGCCGGAAAAGGCGGCAAAGATCATTAAAAATTATCGGCTGCTCAAGGAAGGCATGGCCCAGGAGCTGGTTCTCCAGATGATGGGGACGCCTGACGAGAAGAACAACATTTATAATGATGCCGATCATTTCGAATCACGGACGGCGGATGGCGAGGTCTGGGTCTATCTGGTGCAGCGGCTGAAACCCTACGGCAGCAGTTATGATCGCAAGGAGAAGTCGGTTCGCTTGGAATTTGGCCTTGACAAGACGCTCCGGCGGATCGAACCGATGAATATGCGCGGAACTGATCTGCCCCGGGACAGACAGAGCCGGACCGGGATACCGGGTGCGGCATATTGATGACAAAACCGGCGTGGTTATTTTCAGTTTTGGCGTTTGAGCTTGAATGAATGGCGGGATTGGACTATATTGTCTCTTTTCAGGTAGTGTCAGGATATTATTTTGAATACAGAAATAAATAAGATAGATTTTTACTTTTCAGAGGGGAAGAAACTGTGGCAGGCGATGCCGGAGCAGGTGGTTTCCCGAGATTTTTTTGTCCTTTGGGAAAACATCCAGCAGCCGAAGCCGTTCAGCATCGATGTGCCGGAGCTTGAACTTTTCGGACAGAAATACCCGCTGGCCGGAGATGACGGCGAAAGCCGGGTTGGTTTCTTTCACTGGGATACCGGTGAGATGTGCGCCGTGCTGTCGGTGGAAAGCGAGTCCTGGGAGCAGAAATTCCTGCTGACTTTTGATAACGGCCAGCCCCGAATCTACGAAAATGAACCGGTCATGCTGGAAAAATCTGAGCTTGAGCATGGCGAAAAGCTTGAGATTATATATGATGTGATTGCGCTGGTAAAGCGCAGTGACCCTTATCGTGACATCCTTGATCTGACCAAAAAGGAATACCTTGAGGCGTTGGGCGGACTGGAAGGTGTTCATGATGCGATAACGCTGAAGGCGATGCGGCGGCTGCCGGCGTTTTCTCTTAAAAAATTGTTGCGCAATGCCGCCGACGATATGGCTCTTGACGAACTCAGTAACCAGCTGAGTCTGCCGTTGGACGGCAGCTATGGCCGCCAGTCTGACCTGTTGCCGCCCGAGGAGGAAGAAGATGTCCTGCCATCCCGAGAGATCCGAAGCGCGATTCAGATCCGGACGCCGTGGGAGGTCGCTTCTGAACTTACTTTTCTTGGCATGTCCTGTAAAAATACCTACGAAGCCGAGAAGTTTTATCTGCTCAGCTTCAAAAATGCGGAGTTTGTCGGGGAAAGTTCGGATAACGAAATAACGGTACGCTTCCCGGTTGATGAGGAGTGGATGGTCAGCGACGGGGACGTTTTGCGGGTATATCTGCATGGTTCACGGGAGCAGTTCGGTACTTTCAAGGTAGATCTTTTTGACGGGGTTTCCATTTTCGGACGTCTGCGCTGGCAGGATTGCGACGACATCCTCAAGCATAAGGATGAGTTGTTTGCCCGTCCGAGGAAGAGTCCGCGAGAATTTATTTATCAGTCGATCGATGGTCTTGCCGACGTCTTCCGACAGCAAAAACAGGATACTGTGATAACCGGGGCTTTGCGGGCTGTACTGGGATTGGACGAGGCGATGTTTCATATGGCTTCAGGTACGTCTGCCGATGCACCCGTTGAATTGGACGCATCTCAGATCCGCGCCTGGGCTTGTGCAATAGATGAAAGGAATCCCGTTACCCTGATCCAGGGCCCGCCAGGGACCGGAAAAACCAGTGTGCTGGAAAAAGTGGTGCGTCATTTGTGCTTGCAGAAGAAGCGGATACTGGTGGCGGCGCCGTCCAATACCGCGGTGGACAACATCTGCCGCCGTCTGATGGCTGATCTGCCGGTGATCCGGTTCGGTCGCAATATGGACAGTATCGCGCCCGATGTCTGTCGGCATTGCTGGATCGGCGGTGAAGAAAATGTGCGTAATTTTACGACGCTGCGGCAACGGATGAAATGCGGTGGAGTTTTTGCCGGTACCCATATCGGTCTGATCCGCGATGATATTATCAGCGAAGATATAAGGCAGAACGGGCTCTATGATGTAATTATTTATGACGAAGCGGGAATGGCCTCGATGCAGGAGTTTCTTCTCAGTTGTCGGATGGGGAAACGGGTGGTGCTGTTCGGGGATCATCATCAGTTGCCGCCTTTTCCTTTGCCGCAACTGGTCATTGAGCGCAACCGCGCGGAATACGGTGTCATCAACAAGCGGCTCTGGGCGATTACGCGGAAGAGTGCGCTGGAGTGGCTGGCCGCCGAACGTGACTTCCCGATTGTGATGTTGCAGTGTTCCTACCGCTGTCAGAACCCCCGGCTGCTGCGTTTTGCGTCGACGTTGTTCTATGATGCCGGCGTGAGGGCCAGTGAGCAGGCAGAATATTACCAACTGCCGTTTCTGGAGCGGCAACGCAAGTTCCCGGCGGCGGCATTGCGGTTGTTGCGTACCAGCGGCCTGGCTTCGGATCTGCGGCAGGAGATGCTGGTGATCGAGGGATGCAAGCCCGGGCTGGAGAACCGTCTGGAAGCGGCATTGTGCTGCCGTGAAGTATACGCGGCGATGGCGCAATATCCGCTGATGGAGATAACGGTGATCGCCCCATACCGTCGTCAGGTGGCGTTGATCCGCAAAATCCTTTCCGCTGAGATAGCCTCCGGTATCATCGGCCGCCCCGTAAGTGACAAGGAGTGGGAAAACTTCCTGTTCACCAGAATCGCCACTGTTGACAGTTTTCAGGGCGGCGAGAGTGATATTGTCATCATCAGCTATGTGCGCAGCCCGAAAGAGGGTGGGATCGGATTTGTTGACGATGCCAACCGGATCAACGTGGCGCATACCCGCTGCCGCCGGGAGATGGTGGTGGTCGGGGATATGGAACGATTGAAAAGCGGTGCTCGCAATAATATTTTTGTTCGTATGGAACGGGCGTTTCAGCGTGACGGGCAGATTATCGACATTGAGCCGGACGAGGCCGAAGAGCTGTTGCGGGAGTATCCGGAGGAGACTGTAGACCCGGAAGACCAGAGTGACTGCGCCTGATCCGGTCTGTTTGCAACTACTCCGGACGGTTGCGCCGTATTCTTTCGCAGACGATCTCCACGTTTTCAATGATCTGGGCCAGCCAGATCTCATCCAGGGTGGTAAACGGTTCGTCTTCCGCCCTGCCGATAAAATATAATCCGATGGCCCGGTCGTTGACGACCAGCGGGGCAAACAGCGCATGTTTGAGGCGAAGCCTGCCGCTCAGGTTTTCCGGCAAGCCCAGCTCAATATTGCTTCCCTCGCTCCAACGGAACGGTATTTTTTCCACAAAACAACGGATTACCGGCGAAGAATTGCGTACCAGCGGGATGGTCAGATCCTTGGCTTCGATGGCGGATTTGCTGCTGACAGAAAAACGGCCTTTCAGCACGTTGGTATCCTGATCGATGAAAGTGGTGAAGACCTCTGGAGCCCCCAGTGAATTATAGATCGCTTCCTGCGCCAACATCAGAACCTGGTTGAGATCCGGGCGGGAGCGGCGCAGCAGAAAGAGTTCCTGCATATAGGAGTTGAAAATGGTTTCCCGGCTTTCCCGCGGAGTCAGCGTATCGTCCAGTCCTTCGCCGATGCCAAGTTTGTTGACCACCTGTGCCGGGATGGCTTTGCCCCATTCCAGTACGTTGACCATCATGTCAATGTCATCGGGGTTAAGATTGAAAAAACGGACCATGTTTTTGTCTTGTCCGCATGACTGGCGGATGATGTCGGTGATGGAAAAAGAGTGTTTTTTGAGCAGCTTGCCCAGTTTGCGGTCGATTTTGTCCAGTTCCTGTCTGCCTCCCGGGTTTTTACCGAACAGCATACCGGTAACATGGCTGGCGGCTTCAATCAGATGCAGGATGTCATCACGTTTTTCCTTGCGAACCAGTACGTCTTCGACCTTGCCGGGGATGCGGTACAACTCGACCACGCCAACGCAGATCTCCTCGTAGCTGACCTCGAACACCTGCATACAGGCGTCTTCCATCGAATGTCCGGATTTGACCAGCTGGTCGAGTCGTTCATATTCTTCCGGAAAAGTGCCGGCCAGGGCAAGGCAGGGGAGATTATAGAACAAACCGGCGACAAAAACCTCTTCAGGGGCGGTGTAGCCGTAAAAACGTGACAGCTCCATCGAGATAATTCCCGAAAAATAGGAACTTGCATAGAGCCGCAACATGTCCTGATCAAAGTTTTCCCGCATGTTCTGTTTGAATACCGAAAATGCCAGTGCCATCAGATATACCTGGTCGAAACCAAGAAAGGTTACTGCAGCGGTGATGGTTTTCAGCGGGGTACGCGGCGCAAAAGTAAGGGAGTTGGCTGCCATCAGTAAATTTGAAGCCAGACCGCAGTCGCGCATGATTACCCCCGCCAGATCGGCGGCACTGGTCTGGGTGTCATTCGATAATCGGAAGATGTCCTGGATGTTTTCGTTGAGTGCCGGTAATCCGCCTTGTTTCCGCATTTGACCGAGAAGCGCAAATGCCTTGTCGGAAATAACTACTTCTTGTTTCTTCTTTTTCATGACCACCCTTGATACTGCAACACTTCCGGGTTTTTTGCCGTCAGGAAAATGTAAACGGCAGAAAACACATCTCTCTTTTTGTCTTCAGACTCCTCATTTTAACATACAGGCGGATAGTCTGAATACATCGATAATTTATTTCATTTTTATTTCATTTCAATGATTTTTTACAATAGAGTTTAAGAAAAAAAGAATTGAGGCTTGACAAAAAGATTACATTTGGTTATTTTACCAAATATGCAAAAATATGTGGAATGGAAAACATGAAAAGTTCGAATATGTTGATGCTGGAGTCTAAAGCGCAGATATTCAAAGCGTTGGGACACCCCACGCGGATGTGGATGGTGGAGCGGCTGGCTGGCGGTGAATGTTGCGTCTGTGAGATAGTCGATGGGGTAGGCGCTGATTTTTCCACGATTTCCAAGCACCTGGCGGTGTTGAAGCAGGCCGGTATAGTTGCTGATGAAAAACGCGGCAAGCAGGTATTTTACCGGTTGAAATGTCCGTGTATCATGGATTTTGTGCATTGCATCGAAAATGTGGTGATCAATGGAGCGGAAGAGCAGCATCAGGTATTATGCTGCGGCTTGGAGGAGGGGAAGAATGAACTGGAAAGATGATTGGAAAAAGGTGATGTTGATTGTCGCCGGGTTTCTGGGATGTTTTTATCTGCCGATAGGGACCGCGCGTTTCGACCATGCTGTGCTGGAGGCGTTTTATCTGGTCAAGTGGTATGCTCGGGAACATGTGCTGTTGTGTCTGGTTCCGGCGTTTTTTATTGCCGGAGCGATCGGGGTCTTCGTCAGCCAGGCTTCGGTGATGAAGTATCTTGGCGCAAAAGCCAACAAGATATTGGCGTATGCAGTGGCGGCGGTTTCCGGGACGATTCTGGCAGTGTGTTCCTGTACGGTTTTGCCATTGTTTGCCGGTATTTACCGCATGGGGGCGGGACTTGGCCCGGCGTGCGCCTTTCTGTATGCCGGACCGGCGATCAATGTTTTGGCGATCGCGATGACGGCACGGGTGCTCGGCTTCGAGCTGGGGGTGGCGCGGGCAGTCGGGGCGGTACTGTTCAGTGTGGTGATCGGAGTAATGATGCATCTGTTTTTCCGTAAGGAGGAGGAGGCTAAGGCGGCGGCGCAGATAGAGATGCCGGAACCGGAAGTCAAGCGTCCGCTATGGCAGAACGTGCTCTATTTTACCTCGATGGTCGGTATCCTGGTCTTTGCCAATTGGGGGCGGTCCGACAATCCCGAGGGGATATGGAATCTGATTCATGGGTGGAAGTGGCCGGTTACTTCGGCTTTTGCCGTGGCGTTGGGGTGGATTCTGGTAATGTGGTTCGACGTGAAGTGGTGGAAGGTTGTGGCGACGGCGGTGCCGGTGATAGCGCTGGCGGTTTTGTTCCCGGAAATGCCGTTGCTGGCATTTGCCGCCGGTACTATTGGCATATCTATCTTCACCGCTACCGATAAGGGGGAAAACGGTGAATGGTTTTCTTCGGCATGGTTTTTTACCAAACAGATTCTGCCGTTGCTGCTGTTCGGCGTGCTGGTGGCTGGTTTTCTGCTGGGGCGGGTTGGACAGGAGGGGATGATTCCGTCGCAATGGGTTGAAACCGCGCTGGGCGGAAATTCCTTGCGGGCGAATTTCTGTGCATCATTTTTCGGAGCGTTTATGTATTTTGCCACGCTGACGGAAGTGCCGATATTGCAGGGACTGATCGGCAGTGGTATGGGAAAGGGACCGGCATTGGCGCTGTTGCTGGCCGGTCCGGCGTTGAGTCTGCCCAGTATGCTGGCGATATGGAGCATTATGGGCGGGAAAAAGACGGTGGTTTTTATTCTGCTGGTTATTTTCATGGCGACGGTGAGCGGCATGTTGTATGGAACATTTTTCTAAAAGGAGCGATCTATTATGAAGATTCAGGTACTCGGAACCGGTTGTCCCAAGTGTAAGACCCTGGCGGAAAACGCGGATAAAGCAGCGCGGGAAATGGGCCTTGATTTTGAAATTGAAAAAGTCACCGACATCAACCGGATCATGAGTTTCGGAGTGTTGATGACCCCGGCGCTGGCGGTTGACGGCAAGGTTAAATCCGTTGGCAAACTACTGTCCCCTGATGACATAAAAAAACTTTTGGCATAAAGGATAGTAAATTATGAGCGGCAATGGTAATACATGTGCATGTGGAGGTGCTCCGAAACTGATATTTCCCTGTTCCGGTGCGGCGGATGTCGGTGCGGTCGCCGATCAAGCGGCACGGAAACTTACCCGTGACGGAGTTGGTAAGATGTTTTGTCTGGCTGGTATCGGCGGAAGAGTTGACGGTATAATGAAATCTGTTGAGGCGGCGGGGAAAATACTCGTGATCGACGGTTGCCCGTTGCAGTGCGCAAAAAAGACGCTGGAAAATGCCGGGTTTTCGCAATTTGAATACCTTAACCTCTCGGATATCGGGATGAATAAAGGTCAGACTCCTCCCGACGAGGCCAATATTGCCGTTGTCGCCAAGGCCGGGTGCGAAAAGCTTGATTGATTGTTGCAATTTTAACTATTGGAGTTTATTAAAATTATGAATAGAAAAGTATTGATGACATTAATGGTGTCTGTTGCCGGGATTTCTTTGTACGCTCAGTGTTGTGGTGGCAAAGCGGTACCCGCAAAAGAACAGGAACAAGTCACGGCAACAGCCGTTTCAAGTACCGTA
>QKAL01000195.1 GCA_003246475.1 Lentisphaerota bacterium | reverse complement strand
GAAAATACCAGGACGGTCCGGATCTTGTCCTCGGCTTCGTCTATCCGGTCGTTTTCGATCAGGTTCATGGCGTCATCCACCATTTGCAGCAGCTCCTGCTGCGAGATGATACTCTGTCCTTCGCCCGTTACCGACCCCGGCAGCTGTGGCCGGGCTATGCGAAATGGTTTAAAGGAGATAGGTTCGGTGTCGCGCTCCCGCGTGAGGTGGATATTCAGCAACAGGATTGTAAGCAGGATGATGAAGACGAAAAGGATCAATAATGGCAATATCGATTTTTTCATTTCCTCATCTCCGTTGATTTCAAATTATATTAAATTGCCGTGTGTGGCAACCGTCTCAATATTGCTACTGTAACCAGCAGCGGCAGAAATGTCCGGGGGACACCTCTCTCCACTCCGGCAGGCGGGAGGCACAATCGCTTTCCACGGGATTGCCGTTACACGCTTCGCAGCGGCCGTGGAAACGGCAGCCCGGCGGAAATTCCGCCGGAGAGGGAACCGTTCCGGGAATGGTAGTCAATTTTTCCGCTTCGTGACCCAGTCGCGGTACTGCCGCCAGTAATGCCCGGGTATAGGGGTGGCGCGGGTTCTGCAACAACTCCTTTACCGGAGCTTCTTCGACCGTATGACCGGCATACATGACAATGACGCGGTCGGCCATTTCGGCGACAATGCCCAGATTGTGGGTGACGATGATGATTGCCATGTGGCGTTCACGGCCGATCTGGCGGAGCAGATCCAGAATCTGCGCCTGGATGGTTACGTCCAGCGCGGTGGTGGGTTCGTCTGCCACCAGCAGTTGCGGATTGCTGGCCAGAGCCATGGCGATCATGGCGCGCTGCTGCATGCCGCCGCTAAGTTCGTGCGGGTAACAGCGCATGCGCAGTTCCGGTTCCGGAATGCCGACCTGGCGCAACAGTTTGACGATCTCTCCGGAAATGTCCTTGACGTCCGGACGATGCAGTATGATTGCTTCAGCAATCTGGTTGCCGATGCGGAAAACCGGATTCAACGAGGCGGCAGGTTCCTGAAAGATGTAGGCGATCCCCCGCCCGCGGACTCGTCGCAGTTCGCGCGATTTCGCCTGCATCACATCCAGCGGGCCGTTGCCGTCGTCAAACATTATTCTACCGCTGGAGTATCGCGCCGGAGGCTCCGGGAGCAGCCGGGCTAGAGAATGGCAGGTGACGCTTTTTCCGCAGCCGCTTTCCCCCACCAGGGCCAAAATCTCGCCATGGTTGATTTTAAAAGAGACGTTGTCGACCGCCGGATACCAATGCCCGTCGATCCGGAATTCCACTGACAGATTATCTACATCAAGTAATGACATGTTATATCTATTTTTGCGTTGAGTTTTGTAGGTTGAAGGAAAAAATGCCCCAAGCCTTATATTTTTGGCGCAGCCCGGCGATTTTATTATCGATATCCGCGTTATGGCGTTGCTCGCGGATTTGCAGTTCCTCGTCTATAAACTGCAAAGGGGTCAGCCATCTGCCATTGGAAGTTTTCAGGTAACCTTTGGCAGAAAAGATTTCAGCTTCCAGTTCTGCGCGTTTGTTCTGGGAAAATCCCTCTCGGCGCGTCTGCAGCGACTGCCGGAATTTTTTTAATGCAGTTTCCGTTTGTGACGGAGAGACTTTGATCTGGTTCCGGTATTCGGGCAAAATGCTTTTTGCTTTAATGGCCTTACCGTTGATAAAGATCATGCCGCTGTTGCCGCCTTCGTATTTGCCGCTGATGCTTTCAATGTTGCCGCTATCACTATTGTATTTAATATCCAGTTGTTTGCCGGGATACAAAGAATTTTCCTTCCGGACTTTTTCTTCCTGCCACCTGATTGCTTCCGGATTGAACTCCTGTTCAATGGCAAGTCTCAACTGCTCGGTGATGATTCTTTCCAGCTTGTCGACCGGCGGATATTTTTCATTCAGTGTCCGTGTTGAGATGTGGTGTTCTTCGGTGAGTCTGGTACGTTCCGCGTTCCGGTCGAATTGCGGCAGCGCGTTAAGTTCTTTCTGGAGTGTGGTACGGGTTTGCTCCAGTGATCCCGACAATTTAAACCCGGCCCACCAAACCATAATTACCGCAACCGCTGCAGTAATAAGAAATATCAGTGAATTGCGAATGCTGGTTTTTCCCTTGCTCATCTCAATTTTTTTCCAGAAATTACGCTCGATTTTATTTATACTCAATTTTAACCGTAATGGAAGCAACTACTTCAATATAGTACCGATTTTTTCAGGAAGCAATAAATTCATGATTTTTTTTTGCAAAGACGGCTACCATATTTGGAAAAGTCACATTTTAGGGTATATTTAGTTGATATGACTGCAGGATGTGGTAAGACAAAGTAACAGTTAAGGGTTTATATGAATAAAATCGTTATCACTGGCAGAGGAGTGATTTCTCCGCTCGGTAATGGTGTTGAGAATAACCGGAAAGCTCTTTTTGAAGGTCGTTCGGGCATTGTTTTCAGCCCGGAATGGCAGGAGTTGGGGATGGATAGCCAGGTCTATGGCAAAGCCGATGAGGATCCCGAGTGCCCCTTGCTGGACCGTAAACGTAAACGCTTTACTTCGCCGAACTCCGCGATGGCGGTAGCCGCCGCCTATGAAGCAATTTCCGAAGCCGGTCTGACACTTGAAGACCTGCGGAAATATCGCGTCGCCGTTATCGGCGGTTGCGCCGGCAGTAATTATATTGAAGTCCATGAGGGTGCGGAAAACTTTAAAGTGCATCGTAAGGTGCGCAAGGTTTCCCCTTTCACTGTTCCCCGTGTCATGCCATCCTCGGCAGTTGCCAATATCTCCCTGATCTTCGGTATTACCGGAGAAAGTTATGACGTCAGTTCCGCCTGCGCCAGCGGCGCCCATGCCGTATTGTTGGGTTCGCGTTTGTTGCAGTCCGGACTTTATGATATAGTCCTGGCGGGCGGTTCCGAAGAAGTCAGCTGGGTCCAGGCTATCGGCTTTGATGCCATGCGCGCCCTTTCTACTGCCAGAAACAACGATCCTGCCAAGGCCAGTCGTCCCTTCGATGCCGATCGTGATGGGTTTGTTATTGCTGAAGGCGCAGGTTTTGTGGTTATGGAGGGCGAGGAGTTTGCCCGCTCTCGCGGAGCCCGTCCCATTTGTTGCCTTGCCGGAGGTTCGGCCAACAGTAATGCCAAGGATATGGTAGTGCCGGATGCCGATTCCAGTGCCGAAGTCATGCGTATGGCGATCAGGCAGGCCGGTATCACTCCAGATGACATTGTATATGTGAATACTCACGGAACCGCGACTCCGACCGGTGATCCGGTGGAAGTTAATGCGATTAAGCAGGTGTTTCGGCGCAGTCCGGCGGTAAACAGCACCAAGTCGATGACTGGGCATATGATCGGTGCTGCCGGAGCCGTGGAGCTGATCTTTACTTCTATTATGATGCAGCACGGGTTTATATGCCCCTCTGTCAATCTCGAAAAGATTCCCGATGAATTTTCCGGGATCGATTTCGTGACGAAGACGCGCGAAAATGTTAAGATTCCTCATGCGCTGAGCAACAGCTTCGGCTTTGGCGGACAAAACGCCTGTCTGGTGTTGTCAGCTTGCGAGTGATGTTATGAGTGAAGACAACGGGAATCGCAAGGGTAAGTTTCCGTCCTGGATCCGGGTGCGTGCCGGATGCGGTTCCAATCGCGGTGACGTGGCGGAAATTCTCCAAAATTTGAAGCTCAATACCGTATGTTCCAGCGCCCATTGTCCCAATCTCAATGAATGCTGGCATCGCCGTACCGCTACTTTTATGATTATGGGCAATACCTGTACTCGCAACTGCCGTTTCTGCGCTGTTGACCACTCTCTGCCGTTGCAGCCGCTGGATCCGGAAGAGCCGCAGCATGTCGCAGAGGCGGCGGAACGGCTTGGGTTGAAATATGTCGTCATTACCAGTGTAACCCGCGATGACTTGCCCGATGGCGGCGCGGCGCATTTTGCTGCGGTTATCAAAGCGGTGCGCGAACGCCTTCCGGAAGTCGGAATTGAGGTCCTCACGCCCGACTTTAACGCCGATCGCGAAGCTCTGAAAACTGTTATCGATGCCAGGCCGTCGGTTTTTAATCACAATCTTGAAACAGTGGAGCGGCTGGCAAAGCAGATTCGCTGTCGTGCTGATTACCGGCGTTCGCTGCAGGTCTTGTCCATGGCGGTTGAGCTTGGCGCCGGCGAAGTGCCGGTCAAGTCCGGAATCATGGTGGGACTGGGGGAAACTGATGAAGAGGTCGAGATGACCATTCGTGATATCCATACCGCCGGCGCGAGGATTCTGACGATTGGTCAGTATTTGCCTCCGACGCCGCAGCATTGGCCGCTGGATCGTTATGTTACTCCGGAAAAATTTGAGGAGTGGGGACGCCTGGCACGTGAAATCGGGTTTGATTTTGTTGCGAGTGCGCCTATGGTACGAAGTTCATATAATGCAGGGGAGTTGGTTGGTAAACGCTAATTAGCCAGGGGAGAGGCTGTCCAGATGAATGTTTCGCTCATATTTCTGGTAATCATATGTACGTTGCTGGTTTTTGTCGTAGTGATGTTGTGGAACAAGGCCAGCGCGGAAGCCCAGAAGCGGCTTCAGATGGAGAGAGAAATCAGTAAGGAGCGTGAAGCTACCGCGGATATTCTGAATCTTTCCAAAGAGGTTATTGCGGATAATGAGCAGGAACTCTCCTTTCTGCCGCAGTTTGTCAAATACGCTCTGCGTTCGTTGAAGGCAACCGGAGCCGCCGTGCTTCAGACTGCCGATAACAATCATTTTGCCGGAGTTGCCGTTGCCGGTATTTTTCCGCCTTTGCGACCGGTTGCGCCACAGGTCAAGCAGCAATTGATGGCGCACGAGCGCAAGCACACGGAAATGTTTCTCCGTTTCCGTTCCACTTTCACCTGTGCGGATATTGAATCTCTGTGCCGGGAAAAGGGCTTTGCATTTTTCTATAATTCCAGCCCGATCTGGTTCCCGGATGATTTCTGTCAGGAGGCACCGCGCATTCTGCTTGCCCCGATCCGTGTTGGAAACAGGATTGATGGCTGTATCATCATCACGTCAAAGGATGATTTCGATTCGTACCGCCTTACCGAGGACGACGGGCATTATCTGC
>QKAL01000074.1 GCA_003246475.1 Lentisphaerota bacterium | reverse complement strand
AAATATAGCAGGCGGCTGTCTTATCGATACCGGAGTTTACACTACTCTGAACAGTGGAAAAGTGGAGGCTTTTGAGTCTTTCTCGCGGCTTCGGCGCGGACTGTCTGAGGACGGAGAACTTGAAGGCCAGTGGAATATGTTCAGCCGTTTTTCCAGCGACGCGCAGCAGTTTTGCCTGGGATGCGGGATCGCGCTTCATGATGCCGGTTTATCCGACCCTCAAAAACTTGCCCGATGTGGAATTGTTACTGGCGATAACTTTGAGCATGAAAGAGATCAGCTGAAATATTTCCGCGATTATATCGAAGGCGGCAGGGAACTGGGGCGTTCGAGTTTATTTGTACATACTCTTCCGACCAGTGCGGCGGCCGATGCTTCCGTATGTCTTGGCCTCGCCGGTCCATTGTTCTACTGGCGTGATGAGGATGATGTTCTCGGCGGACTTTATACTTCCGCCGAAGATCTTGTCGCGGAAGGCAGTGCTGATTATATTATGGCGGCATATCGCGAGGGTGATCGCGTCCTGTGCCTGCTGCTCTCAAAGGCTGACACTGGACAAGATGTCGATGTGCATGATATTCAGTCCAGGTTAAAAGCGGTACTTGACGAAAGGAAAATTAAATGCGGGTATTGCTGATATCTTCAAATCTTGCCGAAGAACCCTATGCGGTGTTTCCGCTGGGCATTGGTGTCATCGCGAAATCCCTTCTGGCTAACGGACACCAGGTGAAAATTTATGACAATCTTCTGGCGCGGAATCGCGGCGGCAGCCTGATCGATATGCTTCGGGAATTCCAGCCGGAAATCGTCGGCATGGGAATAAGAAATATCGACAATGTGAACTTTCTTGAACCGGCATTTTTTCTTGATGATGCCGCTGTGCTTGTCAGTGAAATACGAAAAGTAAGTAATGTCCCGATATTTGTCGGGGGAGCCGGTTTTTCGTTGATGCCGGAGCGTATCCTTGAATATATCGGCGCTGATTACGGGATTGCCGGAGCCGGGGAAAAGGCGGTTGTGTCCGTGGTGGAGCAGCTTGCTTCGGGACAAACGCCGGAGCGCATTATGCGTGGACAGAATGTGGACGGGAATTTCGGACAATGTTTTTATGAACCGGAGATCAGTCGGTTTTATCTGTCTGAAACCGGAATCCTGCCGGTTCAGACTAAACGGGGATGCCCCAAAAAGTGTGTATACTGCTCGTATCCGAAACTGGAGGGACGGTGTGTCCTGTCCCGTGACCCGGAAGCGGTAATTGATGAACTGGTTTATTTGCAACGGGAGTTTTCTCCTGATAGTATTTATTTTACTGACTCTGTATTTAACGATGGCGGCGCGGAATATCTTAAGTTGCTCGAGGCGATGGTGCGGCGCGGCGTTAAAGTTCCGTGGTGCGCGTTTTTTACGCCGCAGCGGTTTGATCGCGAAGTCGTTGAGTTGATGAAGCGAAGCGGACTGAAGACTGTGGAGCTTGGAATCGATGCCTGTTCGGACCGGACCCTTGCAGGTCTGGGGAAAGACTATGATTTCGCGACTGCGGTAAACGCCTGTGAGGTGTTCCGGGATGCCGGAATAAAGGTGTCGGCGTCATATATCACCGGCGGCCCCGGTGAGAATGAACAGACGATGAATGAGGGGATAAAAAATCTCAGGCACCTTCGCTGGATTTCTAGTTTTGTATTTATGGGAATAAGGATTCTGCCGGGAACGGTAATCGAGTCTATCGCGAAAAAGCAGGGAATCATTGAGCCGGACACCGATTTGTTAAAACCGGCATTTTATCTGTCGCCGGAAATTACGAAAAATGAACTCTGGAATGGTTTAACTGAGGGATTTAAGGATGTGGCGTATGTGGTTTTTCCACCTCAGTCACGGAATGAAGAACTCAAGTTTTTTCGAAAACTGCAGATGATGAAGGGGGCCGCTAATGAGTAGTAAGGAATTCCCCTGGTCAATCTATTGTGTGGTTCCGGTGTTCAATAATGCCGCGACGGTTCGTGATGTGGCGGAGCGCTGCCTGGCTCAGCAGGTTGACGGCGTATTGGTCATTGACGATGGCAGCACCGACGCGATTATCAGTGACCTGTTGGCGGACTTGAAAGATGTCACGGTAATACGACACGAAACGAACCTCGGTAAGGGCAAGGCGCTGATGACCGCCCTGAACTATCTCTCCGAAAGAAATATCGACTATATGATCACGCTTGACGGTGACGGACAGCATTACCCGGAAGATATCGCCGGATTTTTACCGATCCTTGCTGAAAACGATCATACGCTGGCAATAGGAACCCGTGATTTCGAGAATTCCCATGCCACCGGGAAAAGTCGCTTCGGGAGAAAGTTTTCAAATTTCTGGATGTATGTCGAGACCGGGATCAAGGTAGGGGATGCCCAGTCTGGATTCCGGGCTTATCCGGTAAAATATATCAAACAATTGCGCTGCCTCAGTTCCCATTATAATTTCGAGACGGAAATAATGGTGAAGGCGGCCTGGGCCGGGCTTTCAATCGTTAATGTGCCGATACGGGTGTGGTATCCTGAGAACCCGGAAGAACGGGTGTCTTCGTTCCGTCCTTTTATGGACAACTTCAGGATATCGCTGATCAATATACACCTTGTCGCACTCCGGCTGCTGCCGATTCCGCGTCGCAAACTGATTAAAACCGGCATGAGCCGCGAGGAAATGTTGAAGCATTTGAGGAATCCGCTGAAGCTGATGCGGGAACTGCTCAAGGAGCATGCCACGCCGGGAGGTCTTGCCGCTGCTGCGGCTGTCGGTACTTTCCTGGCGGTGATCCCGATTCCCGGATTTCATTCTGTGGCTATTTTATATGCTGCCGCGAGGCTTCACCTGAATAAAATCGTTGCATTCAATGTCCAGCATTTTTTTATGCCGCCGTTTGTGCCGTTCCTCTGCCTGGAGACAGGGCATTATTTGCGTTACGGGAAATGGTTTACTGACCTGACGCTGGAGTCGGTATGGCACGAACTGGGCTACCGGATTCTCGAATGGTGGCTTGGCGCGCTGGTGCTTGCCCCGGTGTTGTCTGTGTTTATGGCTTTGCTGGTATACGGCTGTGCCTGTTTTGCCCGGAGGCTGCGTCGTGCCTGAAGAGAAAGAACATGGAGAATTCCGAAAAGTTGACCGTAAGCGAGGAAATGAGAGCGGATTTGCTTTCTTCCGGCTGGTTCTCCGGTTGATGGGGATGCGGCATGCCCGGAACATTGCCGGGATAATCTGCTTTTATTATCTGTTGTTTGACTGGCGGGCGGTGAAGAAAACTCTGCCGTATGTAAAACACGCCTGGCCCGATGCCGGATTTTTCAGCAAGCTGTTGAAAGTGTATAAGTTGTTTTACTACCAGGCATGTATGCTTCTCGACAGGGCGTCGAATCTCTGCGGACTAAGTGGCTTTGACCATTTTTATATCAACTATGACAGTTTTCGTGAGCTGGCGGAGGATTCCGAAGAGGGTGTGTTGCTGGTAGGGGCGCATTTCGGCAACTGGCAGCTGGCGGTTGAGGGTTTGAAAGATATTAAGTGCAAGGTGAATATTGTCATGCACGAGGAGCAGAATGAGGCCGTAAAAAAACATCTTGAGTTGAACAGCCGGACTAGTAACATAAACTATATTTTTACCGAAGGCGAGATGCACGGCGCGTTTGAGATAGCCACTGCTTTATGCAATGGCGAAATCGTCTGCATGATGGGCGACAGGCATTACGGAGCGGATACCATTGGCGTTGAATTTATGGGTGAAACCGCTTATTTTCCGTATTCGTCATTTGTGATTGCCGCTCAAACGGGCAGTCCGATTATTTCACTGTTTATTTGTAAAGACTGGGAAACCGAACGCTATTACGCATATGGTTCGGAACCGATGCGGCCGGTAAAACAGCGGAAAGTACCAATAGAGGAATGGGTCAAACCGTGGGTTGAACAGTATGTGAAAAAGCTTGAAGAAATGGCAAAGAAATATCCGGAACAATGTTTCCTGTTTTCCGACATATGGCGGAAAGACTCGTAGCGGGGAAATTCATGTTCCAAGCCTGCTTGAATATATTTTCCGGCGAGTTATATTAATGGCTTATTATTATAGTGAGAGGCAGTTGAGAGGAAATAATTTATATGACAGAAGATATTGATCAGATAAAGCGTGAGTTAAAGGAAAATATTATCTCTGCGCTTGGTCTTGAAGATTTAAGTGTTGATGACATCGGCGATGATGATCCTTTGTTCGGAGGGGAACTTGAACTGGATTCGCTTGACGCGGTTGAGATCGTTGTGGTGCTTCAGCGTAAATTCGGGGTAAATACCAAAGGGCTGGAAACTCGTAAAGAAGTTTTCACCAGCATAAATACTCTGGCTCAATTTATTATTGAAAGTAGAAACGGGTAAAGATTGATGACGGTTTTTGTAACAGGAACCGGCTGTATCTCGGCGGCAGGGATGGACTGTGGTGAAAACCTTGAGTCAATTATCAATGGCCGCCGCGATAATCTGTCTGTATCCGATACCGGACAGACCACTTTTTCCGCTCCTTTGGCGCATAATAACGATTATTCCAGATCCATTGAATTACTGATCCGGGCTTTGAATGAAGCCTGGCATGATTCCGGATTGGATCGTATTCCTGATGACGTACGAATTGGAGTGGTTATCGGTACTACCTCAGCCAGCTTTCTTAATGACATTCGTTTTCATCGCAGGCTCCGGGAAGGTAACCTTGACCAGGAAACACTGGCGCGATACCTTTCGGGGAATCCGGCGGAATATGTGAAACACTCCTTAAAACTTAATGGTCCGGCGGTAACGGTGACCAATGCCTGTTCGTCGGGGACCGACGCGGTTGGCGTTGCCCTGTCATGGCTGAAAGCCGGTCTGTGCGACATTGTTCTTGCCGGTGGCTGCGACGAACTTCATTCGGTATCAAATGCCGGATTCTATTCGCTTGGCGTATTGTCGGAAGGACTGTGTCGTCCGTTCGATGCGGAACGTGACGGGCTCAACCTGGGAGAAGGTGCCGGGATGCTGGTCCTTGAAAGCAGGGAGTCGGCTGAAAAACGCGGCGTTGCTGTAAAAGCTTCGATAGAGTCCTATGCCGGAAGCAATGATACCCATCACATTACTCAGCCGGACCCGGAAGGCAAG
>QKAL01000229.1 GCA_003246475.1 Lentisphaerota bacterium | reverse complement strand
GCATCAGCCTCAGCCAATGCAGTTACCGCACGCATCGTTATCAGATCCGGGGCACCGGGTCCGGCTCCTGCAAAAACAACTTTTCCACTCATTATTACTTTTCCTCAGAGGGTTTCACAAATACTGCTATCGTAATGGGATTTTCCGCCTGAAGCATACTGTCGCCGGTCGCAATCGGACGCGAACGACTGACATTAATCGAAAGCAACTCTTCCCGGAATTCCGACAAAACACTGCTCAGAACCCCTATTTTCTCCAGCATCACGGCAGTTACCACCATACGTCCCCCCGGAGCCAAAACTTCAAAACTCTTTTCAATCAGGTCCGGAGCCCCGCCGCCAATAAATATCCGGTCGGGACACGGAAGCGTATCCAGCAGGTCAGCAGCATTATCCTCATAAGGAGTTATATTCTCGATCCGCTCGTGATCAATATTGATCTTCAGCTGTTCAAACCGTTCCGCATCCTTTTCAACAGAATGCACCTGTAAGTTACTGCACAATCCGGCAGCCTCCAGGCCAACCGAACCACTACCGGAACCAAGGTCCCACATTATTCCCGGAGCCAGACGCAATTTCGACAGTACAATCGCACGAACTTCGGGATGGGTTATCATATTGTTGTAATGATGATACCTGTCATCCGACAACCCCAGCGGCAGATCGGGCACCGGACATTCCGGGTCCGGCAGCAAAGCCAGGACCGACAGTGAAGCATAAGCATCTTCCTTTGCCGCCAGCTCTTCAAGGGTGCCAGTAATTACCTCCTCATCGGGAAGCCCCAGATTACATCCCACGGCGGCACGACGATGCCGCGCTTCGGGAAAAACGCATATAAGCTCCTCGGCAAGCTTTCCGGCATGACGAATTGAATCTCCGTAGATCGCCGCCAGCGGGCATCGCAACAGTTCACGCCATGGCAAGTCCTTTCGAGCGTGCAGAGAGCAGAGTTTGGCGTTTAGCCAAGGCTGTCCAAGCCGGGCAAATAACATTTGAAACGCGGTCGGAGCCGGAACAATACAGAGTTGTTCCGGAGAAAGCTTCTTACTCAAGGTACCGCCGATTCCGCAGTAGAGCGGATCACCAGTGGTCAGAAACACTATTTTTTTATCTTTATATTTTTCCAGCAAGTCCGGCAGGGAAGCAATCGTGTCGGCATCCATTGATACTCTTTCGGCAGTTTCCGGTACCGGAATATCGGCCCGCAAGTTTTTTGAGGCGACCACTACATCGGCTTCATTCAAAGCCTTATGCCCTGCCTGCAGCATATCAGTTCCGTTAAATCCTATAACATGTATTTTATTCATATTTCCCTTTTTCCACTATTATCATAGAGTACAAGCTCGATAGCGGTTTTTCCACCCCATTGCTGCAGGCACTCATTCGCCTTCGTATAAGTTAATTCCAGAATACGTCTAAAAGTTTCAGCATCCACAGCTTCGGCAAGCTCGCCCATGGTATCCATCTTTTCAAGCCCGATTCCCGGCAATTCTAAGCCCCACTCCCTGAGCTTCAGAAGATTCATTTTGCTCTTATGTGCATGGGTGTTCTTTTCCCCGCACGCGTATTTAAAAAGTTTGCCCGGCATACAACCCACGATCAGCCGATTCAGTCCGGCTTTCTTCGCGGAAACTACCGCCACATGAATAAAGTCGGCAATCGGAATAACCGCTTCCTCTGCAAGAAACAGAAAATCCCGTTTTACCGCTTCCGCACTGCGGCTGCCGGTCACGACCGCGGCTGTATCCATTCCCGAAGCCACGCATGACCTAAGTTGTAAAGTTATTGTCGCGGCATACGCCGCGTTGGAATACGGACGTACAATTCCGGTCTGCCCCAGAATCGATATACCGCCGACAATCCCCAGCGTAGGATTCATGGTCTTTTCTGCAACAGCTACTCCACCGGGAACTGAAATAGTCAACAACTGCCGTCCGCAGCATCCGACGGCAGACAGGTTTTCCGCCAGCATCCGACGCGGTACCGGGTTGATCGCAGACTTACCGACCGGCACAGCCAGCCCGGGACGCGTCACTCTTCCCACGCCTTTACCGGCACGAATAATCAACTCAAGGTCACCTGAGTATTCGATATAATCAGAGGAATCAGCTTCGCCGTCAAAAGGCATTAGCTCAACACAGATTTCACATCCAGTAGTCACATCGGGATCATCGCCGCCGTCTTTAATAACCGCCGCACCGTTTTCCCATAAACGCGCTACCGGAATATCCAGCGTTTTCCCTTTGGGCAGGATAAGCGCTACCGGGGCAGAACTCCGGGTAAATGCCGCAACGGCAGCGGCGGCAGCAGCACTGCCGGTCGTATAGCCATTACGTAATTTTGCGGCCTTTCCGGTCATCCAAGTTCGTTCTCCATAATCCCGTGCAGAGTAGCAACCGCCAGAGGACTACCACCACGCCTGCCGTTCATCCTGATCCAGGGAACATCCACTTCATCCAGCAGTTTTTTGGACTCAACCACATTCACAAACCCCACTGGCATCGCAATAATCAACGCCGGACGAATGTTCTCCTCGACAAAAAGCCGAATCACTCCGGCAAGCGCCAGAGGCGCGTTTCCGCAGAGAAAAATAGCATTGTTCATATACTCTTTATGCAGCGTCACGGCAGCAAGCGCACGGGTAATATTGTGTTCTGATGCATAAGCGGCAACATCGGTATCAGCCACCGGACACAGAATTGATTCACGGGTATAACCCGGATTAAATTTACATAGTTTCGGCACCGATATTCCCGAACGGATCATGTTGGAGTCACTGTACAATCCGCATCCGGTTTTCATCGCGGCAAGCCCCGCTTCAACCGGATTGCCGGAAAACTCAAGCAGCCTGCCAACCGCAAAATCAGCCGTAGTATGGATCAGACGCCGAACCACATGCCATTCGGCATCCGAATATCCGGCACGTACTTCTTCCGACGCTTCTTCATCAATCCGGCGGAAACTCTCCTGTTCAATCTCACTTCCGCTTTTATCCCATGATATCGTTGAGAAATCCATAATCAGTAGTCCAGTCCTTTTCGCGCCTGAATCCCATTCTCATAGGGATGACGAATCATTTTTACTTCTGAAACCAGATCGGAAACATCCAGCAATTCCTGCGGAGAATAACGACCGGTAATAATCACGTTCAGTCCGGGACGACGCTGTTTCAACGCCTCCGCAACTTCTGCCGCATCAATATAGCCACGGGACACCACAATATTCAGTTCATCCAACACCAGCAGTTCGCCGTCGAACTCCTGCAACAACTGTTTTGCATACTTCCAGCCTTCCTGGGCCGCACCGGAATGATCTCCCGGCTTATAACTGAATCCAAGTCCGCATTCGGCAAAAACCATATCCGGAAAGTGTGTCGTAAAAAAATTGCGTTCGCCTGTTTCCCGGTCACTCTTCATAAACTGCAGGACCGCCACTTTCCAGTTCCAGCCAAGAGCGCGAATCACCATCCCCAACGCACTGCTGGTTTTCCCCTTGCCGTCACCGGTCAGGTTATATAGCAAGCCTGTATCTTGGTTGTTTTCATCCAGCATTATTGTAATCCCATCCGTTTATAAATCTGTTTCATATCCACCCGGCTACGTACGTGTTCAGCCAGTGAATTCAAGGCTGTTTCAATGCCGTATTCCGTTAAAGTGTTTTTCGGTCCCCAGCCTTTGGCTTTTCGCACTTCATTGAGAAAGTCACGACGGAATTGATCGTCGTCAAAAACACCATGAAGGTAAGTGGCAAAAATACGTCCCTGCTCAAAGCCAATCACATTATCATTTTCATCACGAACAACATAGCAATCTGTTCCGGTTGCATAGCTTTCGCCGTGATGAATCTCATAACCACTGAGAAGTGCACCATCCCCGCGCCGAACCTGATTACGCCTTAAAGTCTTCTCCTTGCGCATGATCGTCTCATACGGCAACATACCAAGCCCGGCAACCTCAACCGATGACGACTCAACCCCTTCCGGGTCAAGCAGCCGCTGTCCCAGAATCTGGAGTCCGCCGCAGATACCCGCAATACGCGCAGTGGAATTTTTTATCCGGTCAAACAGTCCGGTGCAACGCAGTTTTTCCATATCAGCAGCCACGCTTTTGCTGCCTGGAAGAATAATCAGGTCCGGTTCGCCAAGCTCATGACCAGACCTTACCGTACGCACCTTTACATCGCTTTCAAACTCAAGCGGCAAAAAGTCGGTAAAGTTGGCAATATGGTCAAGATGGATCAACGCGACATCAAGTGTCTGAGTGTCGCGAACCACTTCACGGTTAAATCCGAAATTCACTGAATCCTCTTCCGGCAAACCAAGGTCACGCTGATAATCAATCACGCCGAGAACCGGTTTCCCGGTCATATTCACCACGTAGTCATGAGCATCCGCCAACAGAGAGGAATCGCCACGGAATTTATTTACCAGAAAGCCGTAAAGCAGTTTACGTTCCCACGGTTCCAGCGTAGCGTATGTTCCAATAAAAGAGGCATATACTCCACCACGGTCGATGTCCCCAGCCAACAAAACAGGACTCTGCGCATACTGCGCCATCCGCATATTTACAATGTCGCGTGACTTGAGGTTCACCTCTCCGGGACTGCCTGCCCCTTCCAGCACAATACACTCGAAATCGTTTGCCAAAGAATCATAAGCGGCGGTCACCTCATGCCAAAGCTCTTTTTTACGGCCGAAATATTCTTTTACGTTGTAATGTCCCGTAGCCTTGCCATGCAGCACAAGTTGGCTACCGGTATCGCTGTTGGGTTTCAGTAGAATCGGGTTCATTCTGGCGTCAGGATCCAGACGGCAGGCCTCAGCCTGCACCGCCTGGGCACGACCGATCTCACATCCGTCCGGCGTAACGTAGGAATTCAACGCCATATTCTGTGCCTTGAATGGCGCGACCGAATAACCGTCCTGAAGCATGATCCGGCAAAATGCCGCAGTCAGAACGCTTTTTCCGGCATTGGAACAAGTTCCCTGCAGCATCAGGGCCGGACGTTTCCGTTTTTGAACAAACGCCGGTGCCTGCGGACACAGTATCTTCCTCACCGCATCAAGCAGTTGAATATTTTCATCTTTCGTCCGCACGGCTATTCTTATAAAGTTTTCGTTGAGTCCCGGATAATTTGAGCAATCACGTACGGCAATGCAATGTTTCAGCAGT
>QKAL01000243.1 GCA_003246475.1 Lentisphaerota bacterium | reverse complement strand
TCAACCGCCTTTCAATATTAATCGTGTGTTCTCACTGTCCTCGTCAACCGTATCATTTAAGGAACAACAGTATCGGGAAATGAAACAAAAGAAACACGAAGTTATGCAAATCAAACAGCAGTTAGCAAGGTTTCAATCCGGGTCCCGCCAAGCTAAAGTCATCCTTTCATTGGCGGAAGTTCTTCGAAGTAGAAATGATTTGGCCGAAATAAGGCTCCGTGAAGGTCAGACCATGTTACGAGATTATCTTAACGATGGGAATGAGCTCTGCCATCAGGCCTTCCTATCGCTCTATCCAGAACTTACAATCTCTTTCATCTGGGGCGGTCCGGCATGTAGTCCAAAAAATTTGCCGCTATGGGGGTTTACTGTGAATAATGGGATTATCTATTTTCTTGCCGGAAAAGACAACCAAGGAGAACTTTGGTCCCTCGCATATCGGAAAGATAACGGCATCAGATATATCGCGCCGATTCCTTTCACTTGCAATCGGACCGCCATCGCCTCGGACCACACTCGTGTCGCAGTTGGCTTGAACAATGTCATTCGGATTATTGAATTAAATTCTCCTCAAACCACAGTCACTATCAATGACCTCCCTGCCAAACGCATTCAAGCATGTACATTCCTTGATGACAGACTATATGTGTTTCTCGGGTCAAATTATACCGAATTCATAATTTTTTCATATGATATAAAATCCGGGAAACGGACCATTGAATTATCTTCGAAAAAAGAAATCCGTGAATTTCCCATTGAACGTAATCCCCATTTCGACGCGACTGGGATGCTCAGCTGCCTATCCCGGCACAGTATATTATTCGGATTGAATTCTAATGGCGTCGGGAAGTTGGACGGACTATATGAATGGATACCATCCTCCCGTAAATTAACGATGGTATCACCGGTTTCAGAAATTCTTTGCAACGACTCGGAGTATGTAACTCAAGACAATACCTATACCGAATACGAACCTGACCATAAAATGGATCATCCGTTGAATAAACTTATTTCCCGAGATAATATACAAAACATTGGCCCGGGGCGATTACTCTATTGGGAAAACGGACGCCCCGCATCATTAGTGGCAGGAAGATGCGGCATTCTGAAAATAACGTCGAAATAAATATTACAACTGATAATTCCGGCGGTAGTACTGCGCTCCGAAGTGTTCAAGGTCTTCCAGGCAATAGATCATGCCGCCATTGCGCAAACTCCGTCCGGATTCCACGATCTCCAGCATGGATTGCCTCAAACTGGTGTCCCGTGGCAGTTCAGGCAACATCTCTTCATTGATATTACTGCGGGAAAAAACAAAAAACATTCCGGTGAAACGATCGCTTTCAACCGGGAACAGATATGGTTCGCGCATGAATTTCGCCAGATTTGAATCCGGCATTTTCTCTTCCAACTGAGTATTAAAAATCCAGGAGTGACAAAAGAAAGCCTTGAAGTGACGTTGAGGCATCAGTGCAGGAAAAAACGCCGCCGCACGCAACAGCGAATCACGGCACACCTCCAACGACAGCCCTCCTCCGGGCGGAATATGCACGTCAATGACGTCATCACCCGCCTCCAACGCGATTTCCCATTCCGACATATCCAGGGTGACCTTTTCAGCCATAACCCGCCCGCATGGAAGAATTGCATGACCGCAAATTGTATCCACGGTATGAATGAACGTCGTATCCCAGCCGCCAGGGGTTCCGGGAGCGGCATAATAACCGTCTTCATCATGGCATCTGCCGCCGGAAGCGATCATGATCTTATGTCCGGTGCGGCGTTGGCGCAGGACCATGCCGTAATCAGCGAACGTTTCCGCACGAAACTCCATCCGCCCATGACGAAAAAGGATTCCATCTCGATAATTTTTCAACCAGAACATCTGCTCCATGATGATGCCCGGCGCATTATAGCCGATCCGGTGATTGCGGTAGAAACCGCTGAACTGCAGAACCGTATCGTGGATGAGTTCCTCTGGAATCGCCATCGTGTGGTATTTCTTTCGGATTACCGGAATCAAAGTCAACGCAGCCAACATATAAAAGGCGTTTTTGTCCTTTCCCATCCACGCTTCAAGATCTGGCCACTGGGTGTAACCAGAACCGACTGGACTGTGATGCAGATGATAGACACAGAACGCAAACAGAGGATGCAGGATTTCCAGTGCCTGAATCCGTGCCGCGATCTGCAACAGCTCTTCGATCTCAGAATGGCTGAAGCGGGCATAAACCGCATTATCTCGAACCGACTCCGGATCAAGGCCGCAATCTGCCGTCAAACCGGAATTAATAAAATCCTCCCCATATTGTCGCCATTCCGCAAGAAAACCTTCGGATAAATCAACCTCACAAAAATTGAACGCCATAATCACCTCGCTATTGAATTTTACAATATATAAACACCGTGCGTATTCAATATGCAACAAATTATTAATGATGTATATTTTTTTCTAAAAGCGTATTGACTTCACGTGTATCATACTGTATAATACACATATTAACAATGAGGTGATGGATGTTGGCAGTGGTAAGTAAATCGGATACGCTCTATGAAAGTCTCTGGGAGGAACTGACCAAACTGGCCCCTGGCGAACGTTTTCCTTCCATGCGTGAGATCATGAAACGTTATGAAGTCAGCCAGCTGACGGTTGACAAAGCCGTATCCAAACTTCGTGAAGACGGTTACCTGCGTCAAATTACCGGCAAAGGGTTGTTCGCCACCGACCGGGTCAAACGCTTCAACCAGTCCATCAAACCAACTTTCATGCTGGCAGTTCCGCAATGGATTTCATCCGACATTGACCTGCTGGAAACGACCGTCAACACCATGCGGGAAGAATTTTCCGATTATCGTCTGCTGGTATACAGATTTCATCCGGCAGAAAGTTTTCCTCAAGAACTACCATTGTTGGAAGAGAATGTCGAAGGGGTTATCCTGTTGCCCACCAGCACTGACAAGTCCGTCAATGATCTCAAAAGAATGGCCGATTACCCGGTCCCGCTTGTGGTTCTAGGTTGGCATCTGGATTCTTTCGGCATTTGCTCAGTGGGAGCCGATGATACCTATGCCGGGCACATGGCCGCACACTATCTGGCCGGAAAAGGTCACCGCCAGATCGGAGTACTGCTCTCGGAACCGCACAACCAGGTCATCATGGAACGAGTCAAAGCCATAATGGATTATTGTGAGCTACACGGTCTTGAGGCGACATTAATCGATTGCGAGGTAAAAAGCGGTGAGATGGCAACCGACAAAACCTATCGCAAATTCATGCAGGTTATTTCCGACGGTTTTGATTTCACCGCTTTGCTTGGAATATGCGGCGAGTCAATGCAAGGCGCAGTCAACGCTTGTTTGAACCGTGGAGTTTCCATACCGGATCAACTCAGCATGATTGCTATCGGCGGAGACAAGATCGCGGAAACCTTTCATCCGCCCCTGAATACGATAGGCATACGTTTTGACGAACAAGTCCATACAGCACTGGAAATTTTGCGGAATCGCAACCCGATGAGACATCTCGGCGGTTACGACTATGTTCGCCCGATTATCATAGAGCACGGATCAGTCCGCACCATATAATCATACATAATAAGGAGAAATGAGAAATGAGAAAACGGTTTACGCTGATCGAACTTCTGGTAGTAATAGCCATCATCGCCATACTGGCGGCGATGCTGCTGCCCGCATTGAACTCTGCTCGGGACAAAGCAAAAGCCATCTCTTGCGCCAACAATCTTAAGCAAGTCGGCATGGGAACGGCAATGTATCTGTCCGATTTTAACGACTCTTACTTTTACAATCGTGATCTTGGTTTCGGTTACACCCCTTGGCAGTTCATGGTTCACATGGAACTTAGCAAGCACGATTGGCGGGAAGGTGATTCATGGCTCAACAGTTTTCCCAAAAGTACCAGCGCCTTTTACTGGTGCCCCAACGATGGGAATGTAATTGCCCCCCATACAACAGCTATCGACCAGTTTGCCACCGGCTTCGTCAGCTACGGATTTAACTTCTTTTACATGGAGGGATTCCGGGTTACCAAAGTGAGAAAACCCTCTGACACCCTGGCATTGCTGGATACAGCATTTCCCGGAAATTCGAAAGGGTATTACGTGGCCCTTCCCTGGGGAGACGACGCATGGCCACTGGCTAACCCCCGGCACGGCGGTTCGGCAAATGTAATGTGGGTAGACGGCCATGTCGCTGCCGTTAAATCTCCAAATAAACTTTATTCGGGACTTTACATGGATAGCGGTGTCGGAATGCGCTGGTCCGATGGTATTGACGGCGGTGGAATCCACAACCGCTGGGACCCAAACCACTAATTCCTTTATAATTTATAATCCCCAGGAAAGATCAAAAAGATGCGTTTAGTTAATTATTTATTGATTGCCTTGGGAACTAGTGTCGTATCGGCGGACAATCCGTCGATTCCACTTGTTCCTGCCCGCGATAAAGCTGTTGTTCAAAAGGCCGATGTCTGGATCAATGGTGGCAAGCCGGAGAAAACCAATCTTACTTCAGCAGAAAACCAGGATTCATTTTCCGGCAAACCATTGCGTTTGATGTATCCCGAATCCACATTAAAGGAACTATTTGCCGTTTATCGCTTTGAGATTAAAAATACCGGCACATATCAGTTCTACGGCGCTCTGACACATCAGGGAATGAGTTATACCTCGCCGGTAAAATACCGTTTTGACGGCAGTGAATGGAAAAATTTCACACTTATCACCGGGCCTCGTACATCCTGGGGGGAATCATCCGCCGTCAACTGGGAAAATCTCGGCGAAATCCGGCTCACAGCAGGCAGCCATACACTGGAGTTGTTCTTTGACCGCAAAGCAGACTCCGGCATGTGGAGCTTCATCTGCGATGGTATTATGGCTTTCAATAACGACAGTCTGGATAAGATCAAAATAGAAAATCTTTCCGTCACAGGGATTCCCGCACCAAACGGTAAAGTAAACCTGACGTTTCGCGCAGTCGGGGGCAATGCACTGGTTGAAGCGATAATTAAGCTGGCCAATGACCGCGTTACCAGTCAAACCATCATGATCCGTCCGGGTGAAAACCATATGACACTGCAATTACCGCAATTCGCAGGTTCCGCCGAATACGATATTGTCGTACGTGCGGCAACCCGCCCGGAAAAAATTCTGGCTACA
>QKAL01000116.1 GCA_003246475.1 Lentisphaerota bacterium | reverse complement strand
CGGACATTTACAGGCAACGGAATTGACCGGCGGAAATGATATGGCAAGGTATTTCGCCCAGCGGCTGATAAAGCGGTTGGCAATACCGATACGGGCATTGCCTTCGTGTAGAAATATCGGGATACCGGCAAACTTGGCGCCAACAGCAGCAGTAAACGACGCAAAGCTTCCCATTCCCAGAACAGCATCGGGATCAAATTGTTTTAGAACTCTACGGGCCTCCATAACACCAGACATCAGACAGCCCAGAAAACTGAATATCTCACGAAACGATTTGGGGCGCGGAGCGGAACGGACCACATAAGCCTTAATACCATGAGACTCAGCGATCACTGCCTGGTCCTTGGCATATTTACCGCCAAGCAGCATGATAACATCGCCGAACTCCTTCTTGAACTGGCGGGCTACACTGAGACCCGGATAAAAGTGTCCGCCTGTACCGCCGCTGGCAATAGCCAGACGTAAAAAAGATTTTCTTGTAAGGTCCACACCAGTGTCGTCAATGTCTAATTGCTGCTGCATAATTTTTTCCAATACCCCTTGAGTTCCATAATAATGTTTTGATTAAAGCCCGGCCTGGCTGTTTCAATGGCAATGCTGAGCAACAAAGACACTGCCAACATACATGTAACCAGATTGCTGCCTCCATAACTGATAAACGGCGCGGGCATTCCCTTGGTAGGTAACGCGCCTGTTACCACGCCAATATTAATGAACGCCTGAAGGCCGATCAAAGCAGTCAATCCAGTTCCAAGCAACATCCCCTGGCGCGAACTGGCATTGGCGCTGATCTTTATTCCGGCAATAATAAACGCCAGATACATAATAATTACAAATGTCATTCCCAACAAGCCAAGCTCTTCTCCGACAATCGAAAAAATAAAGTCGGTATGCGCCTCCGGCAGATATTTATGTTTGAGCCTGCTGTTCATAAACCCGACCCCCGTCCAGCCGCCTGAACCCAGTGCCAGAAGGGAATTCCACAACTGGTAACCATCGGAACTCTGGCATTTTTCGGGGTCCACAAATGTAGTCAGGCGTGACCAGCGCTCAGGATTGTAATTAGATATCAGCCATATCCCTGAAGGAACCCCCAAGATAGTCGGCAACACAATGATATACAGCCTTATACCGGTGACAAACAGCATGATGGCAATAACGGTACAGATCAATATCGAGGTTCCCAGGTCTCCACCTGCAAGAATCAGTCCGACAACGCACAGACAAACAAAACATCCCGGAATAAATCCCGTTTTAAACGACCAGACGCTGATGTTGCGCATCTTGTCCGTACAATATTTTGCCATAAACAGGGCAATAGCCAGCTTGGCATATTCCGAGGGCTGAATATTACCTATATGAGGAATTTTGATCCAGCGCTGCGCCCCTTTGGTTGATGAAAAAGCAAAGGCAACTAGCAGAAGGAGCCCGGCTGCAATAATTATGAACGGGCTGATACTTACCAGTTTACGGTAGCCGACAAGGAATACGCCAAGTCCACCGACAGCACCGACTGATGCCCAGATCAATTGTTTTTTGAAATACATCGGTCCGGCCACGCCGTAGGAAGTAGAGTAGAGAACCGTAAGACCAAAGAGAATGGCGGTGGAGACGATGATGAACAGGGCGATAGCACTCCTCAGTGATCTTTCCGCCTGTTCTTCCCCGGCAATTACCGGCTCCTGATTAGGAATGTATAAACTCCTCATTGATTCTCTTTAATGTCCCAAACTATCGGATCTGGTTTATTTTTTCTGTTCGTTACGGTTCGAAACAAACAGCGCCCATCTTGATTCCCGCAATAAAAATCCGCTTACTAATGAAAACGACGCGTAATACCTGGCGGAGAGTTCCGCCTGGAGTTTCTCCAGATTATCGGCTTCGACCGGCGCAAAATTATACGTCAGGTCATGCGCATCGGAGGATTCCAGGCAGACCAACAGGCAGTTCTCGTCAACCGCGACCCCGGAAACCGTCATGGGTTCCGGTCTCCGGCAGGCGTTGTTCAACGCCTCGCCGCAGCCGTCGGGATCGACACTGAGATCGTCATAACTGATTGTAAATATTCTGATCATTATGCGAGATAGATTTCCTTGTCGTCAGCGGAAATACTTACATTGTTTTTCTTCACATATTCAACCGCGTCGGCATCATCAAGAACCGCCAGCGGAGAAATTTCAACTTTAACCAGCGCTTTGCCGTCGGCATCGCGCGGAATTACCACACCGGCAGCTTCCAGGCGGCGGCAGTCACGATCGATCAGCATTTCACGGCAGCTTTCAACCGAGTCAACACCGGTACGATTCTTGGTCGGAGCGAATTCATTTTCACGAACAGCTTCCAGAACCATGGTTTTGCTGGCCAGTGGCAGCGCGTCGAAAATAAAGGATTCCAGTTTAACCGCATTGATGCTTTCCGGAGCGACTTCATTACCGGATGCGTCAACGTACGGTACTTTCTTATCGGCACGATGCCATGGGAGATTTAGGCGTCCGCCGGAAGTAAGGCGTTCTACAAAGTTCACGCTGACAACGTGGATTGCCGGGCTGCCCGCGATAAAGCGAAGTTTGCCGTTGGCGTCAGTCTGTTCTGCCAATTCATCAGGCATATCGCTGTATTCGATGATTTCCAGCTTGTTGCCGGATTTACAGAAGTTACCGAGCTTTTCAAATGCATTGGTCTTGGCCAGCATGATCGCGCTCATTTCAGACGCATCAAGAGAATGCAGGCCGAGGAACAGCGGATTAGCGATGGTGATCAGCGGATTGTCGATCTGGAAGTAAGAGATGTATTCAACACCATTGCTCTTCATTTCGTCCAGAGCGCCGGAACGTTTGAGGGCCAGCAGCGTACCGCCGTGACCGTCCGGAGCCAGCGCGAGGGAATCCTTTGCGCCAAGCAGCAGCTTGCCGTCCAGTCCAACCGCAGGCATAGTTCCCTGGGTAAAGAACATGACCTGTGCTTTATCAAGTCCGAAATAGTTGTTGGCTTCGAAGTGATCGATCGTGGCCTGGTTGTTCATCAGACTGGTCATGATGTACCATTTCATCGGTTTGCCGTACTTTTCACGAATACGGGTAAGTTCTTCAGCAAAATACTGGAAAAGAGTCTTATTTTTTACCGGAGAAATCGGGAAAGTTCCTTTCGGTCCGTCGAATCCAAGACGGGTTCCCTGTCCGCCTGCTACGGTCAGCGCGGCAACTTTACCTTCTTTCAGGAACTGTTCGCCCATGGAGATGGCTTTGCCATACAGAGCTTCCTGGTCCGCGGTTTCCGGCTTGACCGGATAGTACGGCGCAGGCTGGAGGTCCGCCGGAATGCTGGTTACAGGCTTGTTCAAGACATAATCCTTGATCAGTTCGTCCAGGTTTTCCCAGTCGATCTCAGCGAGCTGTCCGAGCAGTTTCTGCTTTCCGGCTTCATCAAGTTCATCATAGAATTTCAGCAGGTGCATCTGACCATGCTTTTCCAGTTTCTTTACGATATCTTCGTACATGTTATTCTCCATAAATTTATGTTTTCCATCCTATACTGCCAGGACGAATTAATTAACGTTTTGCAAAATTTGTAAACACCGAACTGAGAAAATATGCAACAGTAATCAAGACAACCAAAATCAGCAATGTTACAGCCAACGCCAAAATGCGCTTCTTCGTAAAAACCGAATCTTCCATACTGCTACGGATTTCAAACTCGGCCTGTTTCAGGCGGTAAGACAATTCAGGGTCAAGCTTGCCCTGCGTGTCATCTCCGTTGTCAGGATAATTCCTGCCATCTCTATCATATTCAGCCATATTCCGTTACCTTTTGTTTTGTTCTCAGTGCGGAATATCCCTACAGTCTTCCTGTAAGATATGCGGTAATATACAGAGGAAAGTCCATGAATTCAAACAAAATTTTACGGTTCATTCCGGCATATACGCAACTTCTGCTGACGGGAACGTGGATGGTCCGGAATTGAAAATTCAATTCGTCCGGTTTTCCGCATATTCGAGATCTGTCGGAGCAGGTGTCCGCTGTTCGCGTTCATCCCGAGTTTTTCCGCCAGTTCATGCCGCGACATTTCTCCTTCCGTCAAAGCGGAATATATTCGCTGGTGAATTTCAGAAGTAAATAATTGACCGGCGGGTTCAGGGGGAGCCCCCACGCTCTCGCGTTCAATCAGGCGAAACGGCAATAGAGCCCCCTCGAGCACTTTTCTTCCGCGAATCGACGCATCAAGGATCTCAAACGTTTTAACGGCAATTCCTGAATAATCAATCTCACATGTTGTCTGCGGCACCGATAAATATTCAGAAATCCGGGGAGATTCCCAGGAAATCAGAGAGAAATCCTCAGGAATACGCCTGCCCAGTTCCCTCAACGTTTTCGCCGCCACAATCCCGAATGTGCCGTCGACGCAAATCGCGGCGGTACACCCACAATCCAGCAGTCTGCTTATTCCCGGTTTTATTGCATCATCCTGAGCAAATGTGGCAAGCCGCTCGGGATTTGGAATTCCCCGCCTTCTCATTTCATCACAATAGGCAGGATAGCGGCGAGTGAACATTCTTTCTTCATATTCCCGTTGTGTCGGACTGATAAATCCGATCTTCCGGTGACCGGAGCGCCACAAACGTTCCGTCGCCAGTTGAATTGCGGAAGAAGTATCGGCGGAGACCGAATAAATTCCGGCATGCGGCAATCCCGGACCGTTGATCGATACCATCGGCAACGCGGAAAAAGCCTGCCAGTGTCTGACAAGCTGTAATCTTCCTAATGGCGCGATCGCTCCTGCAACCGCACGTTCATTCAAAATATCCATATCCTCTTCAAGTACTATTTCCAGATGGTAGCCGCCTGCGGAAAAAATCGGAAGCAGCGCGTTAACCACTTCCGTCTGATACGCATCCATGCGACCGTTACCAACGATAACCGCAATCGTACGATTACCGCCAGTCACAGAACGATACCCCAGGCGGTTTGCAGCGTTAATCACCCGCCGCCGGGTTTCATCGGAAATTCCCGACTGGTTATTCATCACCTTCGATACGGTACAGGTCGAAGTTCCTGCGGCTTCCGCAACCTGGTGGATATTTACTTTTTCCATTACATGAGCCTTAATATAATTTTCTTATATATGTATATTCTATCTTAAATATAAGATTTTAGCAATATTAATTTATTCTTATTTATCTTAATTACTATT
>QKAL01000085.1 GCA_003246475.1 Lentisphaerota bacterium | reverse complement strand
TTATCTCCGTCAACCCAAAAGCTGGAACAAGAGGCTATCGCGCACCCGTAAAGCTCAAGGCCGTGCTCATAATCGTACTCGTCCTGTTCCGCATATGCTTCAGCAATCAGGAGGTCTTTTTCGGCACGACGTTCGGACACTATCTTCATAATCAGTCCCATACTGCAGACAACTACAACCACAACAGCCGCCATACCGGTTATAGTTACCCACAATTTCCCCCGGCGTTGGATAGACATTTCATGTTCAATCGGCACCAACGGCAATCTTTTGGGTTGATGTCCGGACGCCAGCTCGTAGTGTAACTCCCGGGCAGTGACGATAAATTCGTGCCAGGAACGAAACCGGTCTGAGGGATTTTTCCCCATCATGCGCTGCAGCAGTTCGACTGTTGCCGGGGTAAGTTCAACGCTGGGATTTCGGCTATGGGGGTCAGGAAAGGGCTCTGTCGAATGCATTTTCATGATAGTGTCGAGATCATCCGAGTCGTACGGAGCGACACCAACGATCAGATGATAAAGCGACGCGCCCAGCGAATAGAGGTCAGAGGCCCAGCTCAGAGGTTCGGCAAAAGTCTGTTCAGGACTCATATAATATGGCGAACCGTCGATAAGGTCCCGTTTCTCAAAAGTCTCGGAAAAATGTTGTGCTATTCCCATATCCAGCAGAAAAGCCTCATCATCCTGGGAAATTATGATGTTGCCCGGTTTGATGTCGCGATGCAGCAGGCGGTGCTTCTCCCAGGCATATTCCAACGCTTCCGCAATACGAACCGCATACTTGACGGCCTTGTCCTCGGATAAGCGCCCCCGGGTCTGGAGCCAGGTTTCAAGATCACTGCCGTCAACATAGGTCATGGCAAAGTAATAAACCCCATGATAAGAACCGGCATCGATCGCCGCCACGATCGCCGGATGTTCCAGCCTGGCCGTCGTCTTGATCTCTTTCATAAACTGATTGACCGATTTTTTTTCTTCGACCAACTCGTCGGAAAGAATCTTCAATGCTACTTTTCGCCCGATCGAAACCTGTTCCGCCAGATAGACTGCGCCCATGCCACCCTGCCCGATCTTTTCCAAGATACGAAAATCGCCGATAACGCACCCGGGACCGGGACACAAAGATTCATAAAGGACAATAGAGGCGTTGCAATGCGGACAAAACAGTATCTCGTCGCATCGCGGCTCTCCGTCATATTCGAACTTTTTTTGGCATTCCGGACATTTGTACATAAAACTCAAACCATCCGTACAGTTTTAGAAAGGTTTTAGAAATATTTAATTAAACGTATATTATGTCAAATTCAATCCCGCAAGGCTTATTTTCCGAAGGAAATTCATTCTCCGCAAATTTTAGTAGCCGGACTATTTACTTTTCCGCGCAAAGAGTATAAAATCAAATGGATACAATCATGATTGCGATCAGCTATGGGGGGAGCCACAGATGAAGACATCGGTTATCGGCCTGCCGCGTATTGGCTGCCGGCGTGAATTAAAATTTGCCGTGGAAAAATTCTTTGCCGGACAGATATCAGAAGAAGAACTAGAACAGGCCGGCTTCCACCTGCGGAAGGAAAACCTCCAGCGACTGAGAAGTACCGGCATCAACTACATCCCCTGCAACGACTTCAGTTTTTACGACCGGATGCTGGATATGTCCCTGATGCTGGGGATCATACCGGAACGCTTTCAGGAATTTGAGGAAGAATTGACGCCGCATCAGTTTTATTTCGCCCTGGCCCGCGGCATAACAAACAATGGCCGTTCGGTAAAAGCCATGAAGATGCTCAAATGGTTCAATACCAATTACCACTATGTGGTTCCGGAACTCAATCCCTGCATTCAGTTGAGTCCTGATACCACAAGGCTCATAAACAGTATCCACGAAGCAATCACACTCGGCATCAAACCGGTACCCGTACTTATCGGGCCGATAACCTTTATCATGATGTCAGAACTGGAAGACCATCTATCCTTCGACGACATTTTTTCCCGGGTCTCCGCCGCCTATCAGGAAATCATCAGCAGAATAAGCCTGGAAGAGATTGCCGGTATCGCTTTTGAAGAACCGGCCCTGTGTATGACCGAAAGCGAACAGCACCGCCAGAAACTGTCGACTTTCTACAATAAGATCAGCGCGCGCTGTTCCAAAGATATTTTTATTCACACCAGTTTCGACCACGTCGGGAAAAACTACCAGACCATGCTTGGACTGCCCGTAAAAGGGTTGGGACTTGACCTGCTTTACGGCCCGGAAAACCTTAATCTCATAAAAAAATTCGGTTTCCCTGCCGACAAACTGCTTTTCGCAGGCATTGTTGACGGGCGCAACGTCTGGAAGGCCGACCTGTTCCGGATCGATGGAATCATCAGCGCACTACGGGAGAGCGTTGCCTCGGATCAACTGGTACTTGCCCCGTCATGCTCACTGCTGCACTGTCCGCTTTCTCTCACCGGAGAAGATTCCATGCCGGAAAAATACCGCCAGTATCTTTCTTTCGCTTTCGAGAAACTCGATGAACTCATCGATCTTGGCCGGATTTACAGATTGAACGATAACGATCGTATTTCCCGGCTCAAGGAAGAACGGCGGCGGTTCATCGACGATGTCGGCAGAATCGAACCTGGTGTCAAGGAAGAAGCCATCAAATTTGAACTGATCCACGGTGGTCGGAAAACCCCCCTCAAGATCCGCGCTTCAAAGCAGCGCCACAACCTGACTCTGCCGCTGTTTCCAACCACCACGATCGGTTCATTCCCGCAAACCCCCGATATCCGTCAGATGCGAAACGAATTACGGATGGGAAAAATCAGCCGCGAGGACTACAACCTGTTTATTCGCGGTAAGATCTCCGAGGTCATCGCGCTGCAGGAAAAGATCGGGTTGGACGTACTCGTCCATGGCGAATACGAACGAAATGACATGGTGGAATATTTTGCGGAAAAACTGACCGGATTCGTCTTTACCGCCAACGGCTGGGTCCAGTCCTTCGGGACGCGTTGCGTCAAGCCGCCGATCATCTTCGGCGATGTCAACCGACCTGGCTCGATGACTCTGGAGGAGACACTATATGCGCAGAGTTTGACCTCGAAACCGGTAAAAGGCATGCTCACCGGCCCCGTCACCATGCTCAACTGGTCATTTGTCCGCGACGATATTCCACGTGAACATGTCTGCGCTCAACTGGCTGTAGCAATCAGAAATGAAGTGGCGGATCTGGAAAGCAATAATATCAAGATCATCCAGATTGACGAACCGGCATTCCGCGAGGGCGTGCCGTTGCGCGATGAAAGGCGAATGAGTTATTTCCGCTGGGCCGTCAATAATTTTCTGGTAGCTTCCGGCAGCGCCGGCGACAACGTCCAGATCCATACCCATATGTGTTACAGCGACTTCAATTCCATTATTGACGAGATCATAAAGATGGATGCCGACGTAATCTCGCTGGAAAATTCACGTGCCGAGCCAACGGTGCTGGAAATATTCAGGGAACACCAATATCCCGGAATGATCGGGCCGGGAGTCTATGACATCCACTCCCCGAACATACCTTCAGTTGAGGAAATCACCGACAGGATCATGGCCCTGCAAAAACTGTTTCCGGACGAACAGCTCTGGATCAACCCGGATTGCGGCCTGAAAACTCGTCGCTCCGAGGAAATAATTCCGGCGCTGACCAATATGGTAACTGCCGCCAAGGGAATCCGCAATCCAGTCTAACTGTTTGTGTTTCCGTCGGGAACCATGATGGTAAATGCCGTTCCGGTTGCGGATGATTCGACCTCTATCGTACCGCCGTGGCATTCGACAAACCGTTTGACGATAGCCAGTCCCAAGCCCGTACCTTCAGCCTTGCCGCAGGTAACAAACGGGAGAAACACCTTATCCCGGATCTCCGGCGGGATGCCAGGCCCGTTGTCGCTGACCCGGAATATCAGAGTATTCTTGTCATGGCAGGTATCTATAACTATCTTCGGCGCCGGAGTACCGGCGGCGGTAAGCGCTTCCGCCGCGTTATTGACAAGATTGACAAACACCCGGATCATCTTGCTCTGGTCGCCCATGAACTCGGCTTCGACAACCGGGTTGACCGTAAGTTCGATCTTTTTCAGCAGGGGAGATTCGCGTAAAAAGCTGATTACCGAAGCCAGCATGTCTTTCACCGACAACCGTTGCTTCTCGATCGGTTTATTGCCGATGAAATCGCGCATATCCGACACCATCCGCATCCCCCCTTCGGCACATTCTCCGATTATTCCCAACATCTTCATGGTATATTCCCGGTCATCCAGATGCCGCGCCATCAGCTCGGTGATACTGATGATATTGCCGACCGAGTTACGCATATCATGAAAGAGCATGGAAATCGCCTGCCCGATAGCGGAAAGCTTTTCCTGCCGGATCAGTGCCTCCTGAAGATCGACATTGCGGATCGCCAGCGAAGCCTGTTCCAGAAACAAGCGCACAATATACAAGCGCTCGTGGTTGATCGGTTTGCCATCCTTCTCAAAAATCGCCAGTATTCCGAACTCATCCATCCTGAAATAAGCCAGTTCATCGTTTTGGAAGATTTCGCTTTCCATCTCGGCGGGAAGATCTGCCAGATAGTGGCGGGAGATGTTATCGTCACACAGGTTGCCAATGGCAATATTGCGCTCGTATTGGCCATTCTTCCTGATCGCGATCAATGCCGAATGCGTTCCCAGCAGATAAGCAACCTGACTCAGGACATTATGCAGCAGCGCGTCCATCTCCCAATTCTGCGCCCGCAGTTTTGAGATATTGCGGATAAGTTCTTCCAGCGTACGGGTCTTGTTCCATTCATATACCGACTTGGTGGCAATCTGTTCGATCTCCGCCGCGGAAAACGGTTTGCAATGATAACTTACATTCGTACCGACCGCGGTAACGATCTCCTCGATGCTGTGATCGGAATAGGCGGTTACAAAGATCACCTCCGCCCGGACATCGATTTCACGCAGGTGGCGAACGGTTTCAAGACCATCCCATTCCGGCATGCGCATATCCACGAAAATCGCTGCATAGGGGCGGTTTTCACGAATCGCCTTTTCCACCTTCTCATAGCCCTGCCGACCGCTGTTGGCCTCGTCAAACTCGAAATCGAAAACAACCGAGGAGCGTCGCCGCCGTACTTCCGCCGAAGGTGAAGCATCAAACAGAATCGATGAAAGGTTGTTCAGCAGCGACGCGTTCTCGTTACGGCGTTCTTCCGGGCAAAGTATCTCCCGGAAATTATGCCGGACATTCTCGTCGTCGTCAATCACTAATATCCTGGTATTGAATGACTCTTCCATAATCAAGACTCCTGTTTTCCAACCATTAATGGAAACTTTATTGTTATGGTCGCTCCGGTATTCAATCCACGGCTTTCTACCGCGATTGAACCGCCGTGCGACTGAACTATAGAACGACATTCCGGCAGCCCAATCCCTGAACCACCGGATTTAGTGGTGAACCCCCGTTCAAAAAGCTTTTCCCCTACTTCGGGGGAAAAGCCGATGGCATTATCAACAAAAATTACGGTTACCTCTTTATTTGCCAGAGACGCACTGACATCAATATCCAGTGCGCGGGGAGCACTTGCCGGAATCTGATCGAATGCCTCGTAGATATTCTTGATGACGTTTAAAAACATCCGCATCAGCCTCGTACGGTCGCCGGAAATTTCCGGCCGCTCGCCAGTCGACTCGACTCGAATGCGGATATTTCTTTTCTTCAGGCTGTCGGACAAAATGACCAACGCGTCGTCAAGCAGCTGGCGAATACTGACCACCGCTGTTCGCGCCGACGCTTTCTCCCGCGCATAGTACCGGTGCAGGTCAAGAATGGCGCGGATATGATTTATGGACGCGGCCAAGGCGTTCGCCGCCTCATGGCTGCGGGATTTCCTTTCCTGTAAATTGACAATCAGCGCCTCGATGAATGAATGCAGGGCGCGATTCTTTTCTTCCCCAAGCAGACGGGTCATTTCCTCACTTCTTGACGAAAACAATTGCCCCAGTTGACGCATGGCTTCAATTTCCGTCCACTCCTGAACCTCCTGAGGAAAGAGATTAGTCAAACTGATACCGGCAAGGGCATTGCCTATGTCATGAAGCATGTCGCTGGTCATCTCGATGCGTCCCTGACGCTGGGCGTTTTCTTCGGCAATGATCCGCGCCTGTTTCTCCTGGGTTATATCGCTGAATTTTTTTATCATCCCGACCAACCGGCCAGGACGACTGTAATAAGGGATATAACGAAGCCGGTACGAAACAACGTTCCCGGGCGAAATCTCGTGCTGCCATTCCCGTTCGTATGCCTTCTGTTCGGCAATGATCCGCTTTAATGAACATTCGTCGGTAAAGCAATGATCTGAAGGCGCTACATCATAACATTTCTTGTTCAACAGGTCTTTTTCAGCGATGTTCTGTAACCGGAGAAAGGCGGCATTGGCATAAATAACGTTACAGTCCTGGTCGATAACTTCTATGGCATCGCCGGAACACTCCAGTATCTGTTTAATATCATTCGACAGACGTTCCCTGGCACCCATTTCCCGGCGAAGTTCGACATTGATCTCCTCGATCTTCTGTGACTCCTGCAGAAAGGAGTTTTCCGACACGGACAGTAGTTCCTCCAGTGTCTTTATCTTCGACTCCATCGCCGCTATTCTGCTTGTCTCGGTCATCGACCTGCACCCCCCATAATCCGTTATCGGTTTATGTTACCCCGGCAAATACATCATTCACAAAAGGCAGAAGCAACAACTTCACATTCAAAGGAAGCGTATTTAATAACCGGGCGGTATCCTCGTGAACCACCACCCGAGTGAACATCACCACCAGAAACAAATTACCGGACGGCAGGACACCACCAAAACCCAATATCGACTTCAGCCCGTATGGCTTGACAAAATCCTCCTGTTCCAGCACCAGCGGGCTCTCCGCCGCATTGGCTATACAGGAGACATTGAATGTTTTTTTCGAAAGCTCCGGAAGCCGTACCGCATCGTCGCGGATAACCGTATCCAGCTCCATGCCCATCTGTTCGATCATATTGCAGATCAGCGGAATACGACTCACCACCTCATGATTAAGCAGTGGAATCGCCTGATGTTTGCGAGAGGTATAACGGGAATTCCAGTCGGGACAATCCCCCGCTGTCGCCAAAAGAACCAGGGATTTGAACCATTTTGGCGGGATCGTCCCGGACAGTTGTCGATCAACATACGTTCGTAATGCGGAGGGAAGCTCCGCGTTATTGTGCGTCTTATAAAAACGAACCAACGCACACTGGTTTTCCCCTGTCCTGGCATCGGAGAAAATATTGTATAAATATTTGACCAGCTCTCTGGCCGCGCCTTCCATACAGCCGGAGTCACGCCCCAGTGTACGGATATCTATTCCCAATCGGATTATATCGCTCATTTTTATTCTGCGAAGATCGTACATGACACCCCACCCCCGGAAAAGTCCCTCTTCAAAAAGGGTCTTTGCAATTTCTCATTTTCTCATTTTAGATTATAAAGGGTCGTATGAAATATTGCAAGCCATAAACCTTCCGGTTAAAATGTCAAAACAATATCTTTTTATCACATTTTATGACTTGAGAATCAGGACACGTCATGCTATTTTGAGTAGTTGTATAAAACAAGGGGGCTTATTATGGTTGGCACCAAACAACATGCCGAATACGTGAAGTGTGAGTTCTGCGGCGGTACCGGCGGCGAGGTCGACGAGTCTTCCGTCTTCGGCTGGCGCATGAGCAACTCCAATCTGGAAATATTTATTACGGAACTCGGAGCTCAGGTGGCCCCGGTGCGTTTTTACAACAATACCGATACTCCTTTCATGCCCTACTACATCAATCCGTGGCAGGCGGAAAAAATCGAAATCGACGAACCGGTTCTCTCCACCCTCCGCGGCAATTTCTTCTGTATGCCTTTCGGCGGCAATGCGGCGGAATTTCAGGGGGAAAAACATTGTGTCCACGGCGAAGCCGCCGGCGGACGCTGGAAGAGCCAGGAAGTTAAGAGCTTTGACGACCGCATCGTCATGACACTGACCCAGACCACAACCACCCGGCCCGGCAGTCTGACCAAGATCATCGGTCTAACCGAAGGGCAAAACATCATCTACACCCGGATGCTCCTCAACGGTTACTCCGGTCCGATGCCGCTGGGTTTCCATGCCATCCTGCGAGTTCCGGAACAACCCGACAGCGTCCGCGTTTCCAGCAGTGAATTTGCACTTGGCATAACTCACCCGCGCGGATTCAGCGACCCCGCCAACCGGGAATATCAATCTTTAGACGATACCCGGGAGTTCACCGATCTCAGCCAGGTTCCGCTGGTCTGGAAAGACCCCGCGTTCGGGGACTGTTCCACCTATCCGCAGCGGCAAGGGTTCTGCGACCTTTTGTGCCTGCTTAAAAAAGACCGCGGCGTCCCCGCCTGGATGACCGCCGTCTATCCCAATGAAGGATTCCTCTGGTTCGCACTCAAAGACGCTTCCGTACTACCCGGAACCGCATTCTGGATCGACAACCACGGGCGGCACGCACCGCCATGGAATGGCAGGAATTGCTGTCTGGGCATTGAGGACATCTGCGCCTATTTCGCCTATGGGCTGAAGGAATCAGCAGAGCCAAACCTCTTTACCGCCAAAGGATTTCCGACTGCCATCGAACTGTCGCCGGATCGCCCGACGCAGATCAACTACATGGAAGGAGCGGTCAAGATCAGCCCGAACTTCGACCGGGTCATGGAAGTGGTTTTTGAACCGGATGAGATCATTTTCATCTCCCACAGCGGCGAACGGGTATCCACCCCCGCCGACATCACGTTCCTCAATCCCGATTTTGTCTGATCGAGTCACACGGGGATTTCTCATCCGCTTTCCGGCAGCTGTGCGAACAGCAGGAACAGGGAGAATCCCCGCGCCAGCTGCGCCGGACCTGCCGGATCACAAACCACACCGCCAACCCGACTATCATCGCAATAAACACATATTCCATCGCCATGTCCTCCCGTGATTGAGTTCAGTGGAAAAACACCTGTCCAACCTGGTAAATAACGACCGACACCACAAATGCCAAAACCGTACTGTAGACCGCCGAAAAGATAGTCCAGCGCCACTTGCCGGTCTCTTTCTTGATCGCCACCAGCGTGGCGGCGCACGGCGCATATCCCATAATGAAAACCAGTAAAGCAAAGGCGCGCAACTTGTTCCAGTCCGGCTGCGACGCCAGCAGCTGCGGCAGGTTCTCTTCCGCGCCGTCACTGCCCATCGCATATGCCGTCCCCATGGTACCGAGCACCACTTCCTTGGCGGCCATACCGCCGATCAGGGCAATGTTTTCCCGCCAGTCGAACCCGGCCAGGTGCGTCACCGGCGTCATTGCCCGGCCGATCCGCCCCGCAAAGGAATTTTCCAGCCGCGCCAGCGCCTCATCATTATCGATTTTAACCAACATTTCCTGATTGCCCTCAGCCGCCGCCCTGGCAGCGTCAAACCGGGTCGAATCAACCCCGGGATAATACATCAGCGCCCATAAGATCACATTCATCGCCAGAATAATCGTCGCCGCTTTTTTCATGTACATGCACGTCCGTCCCCATGCATCGAGAAAAACCCCTTTCAAGGTCGGAACATGATAGACCGGCAGCTCCATGACAAACGGGGTCTGCTCCCCCTTGAACACGATCTTGCGCATCATCCAGGCGGAAAACAGGGCAAACGCCCAAGACAACAGCCATAACAGAAACATCATCGCTCCCTGGCTGGAAGAAAAAAACGCGGCTATCAACATGGCGTATACCGGCATTTTCGCGCCGCAATTCATAAACGGCGCAGCGATAACAGTAAGGATACGGTCTTTTTCATCGCGCAGCGTCCGTGTCGCCATGACTCCGGGAACCGCACAGCCGCCTCCCCCAAGGCCTCCGGACACGATCAGCGCCAGTACCGATTTCCCTTGCAGACCAAAAACCCGCAGCAAGCGGTCCATGATAAAGGCAACACGGGCAATGTAACCGGTATCCTCCAATACCGCGATGAAAAAAAACATAAAGAAAATCAGCGGAACAAAACTCATTACTCCGCCCACCCCGCTGATGATCCCCTCATCGACCATTGACAACAGCCAGGGAACCGAAATCGTCATTTTTGCCAGACTGCTGAGCTTGGCAAAGAACAGCTCGCACATCTCCGTCGGGCTAAGCCAGCCGCCATTGAAATCGGGCAGCCACTTCAATTCCTCGGCTAATCCAAACGTAAAAAGAAAAAGCAGATAGACAATCCCACACATAACCAGCGGTCCCAACACCCGGTTACACACGATCCGGTCGATAATATCCGACACCTGCTGCTTGCCGACGTCCGTCATCACCGCCACTTCACGGCTCAACCCGCTGGCAAAACCATAGCGAGCCTCCGCCACCGCGGTAACCGCATCCTCATTGGAATGGTCGAGAAGTTCATGGCGTGACGACTCTAATGCTTTCAGAATCTTTTCGCCCCCTTCAATTCGCCAAACCTTCTCCAGCAGATGACTGTCATCCTCCAGCAATTTCAGCGCCACCCAGCGCGCGGGAAAACGGCCGCATAACTCCGCACTGCCGGAAACCATCTCCTCCAGCCGGGGCAGGATGTTCTGCAGCTCATGCGAATAGGCGATAGGCTTCGGCAATATATGTTTCTCGATCGTCTCCAGACATGCCTTCTTCAGCTCTTCCATCCCCATCCCGCGATTTGCGGTGATCCTGACCACCTTCATCCCGGTCAGCTCCGACAACCGTTTCAGGTCAACGGTAATACCCTTCTTCTCGGCGATTTCCAGCATGTTTACCGCCAGAACCATCGGGATATTCAACTCCACCAGTTGCGAAGTGAAGTAAAGATTCCGCTCCAGATTGGACGCGTCTATCACATTGACCACCACATCCGGGCTTTTGTTGATGATATATTCACGGGCAACCAGCTCCTCCTGCGAATATGCGGTCAGCGAATAGGTCCCCGGCAGGTCAACCACCCGGTTTTTTTTACCATTGATGGAGGTAAATCCCTCAACAAATTCCACGGTAACGCCGGGATAATTCCCGACACGCTGGTTTCCGCCGGTAAGACTGTTGAACAGGCAGGTTTTTCCGGAATTGGGATTTCCGGCAATAGCGATCTTTCTCATTAATTAGGATTCCCTAAGTAAAAGTGCATTAAAAAATCAGCAGTATTCGACTTCAACATTTCTGCCTTCCGAGACCCGCAACGCTAGGGAATAACCCTTCAGCTTGATATGGATTGGGTCGCACAGGGGCGCATATCGTTCCACTTTGATTTCCGCCGCCGGCATCACTCCCATATCCAGCATCCGCTGCTTGATATCACGGGCGCCCGCAACTTTCAACACTTTTACTTTTCGGCCTTCCGGCACTTCAGCAAGATTCATCTACGTCATATCCTCAATTTAATATTTCCAACATTTTGTCTTGCCTATAAATTAGGCTAGCCTAATAAAAAAATCAAGTCTGCTTTCACATTTATTGCTGAAAAAAGTAATACCGCCACCATAACCACGGCAATAAAACAACTTTTGCCGGTTTAAGCGCTTTTTACGGTTTAAAAAATGCATTCAGGGATTATCTTATTTTTGGAAATCAATCGTCATTAATCCTGAAAGAATGTAAGGAATAAAACAATGTTCAATAAATCCAGCCTGAAGTTTCTTGAAAATCTGATGAACTGTTCCGGACCTTCCGGTTTCGAACTGGAAACAGCCAAACTATATCGTGAATATCTCGGCGGTTTTGCCGACAAAGTCTATACCGATGTCATGGGCAACACCGTGGGAGTAATCAATCCTGAGGCGGAATTTAAAGTGATGCTCGCCGGGCATTACGATGAGATCGGCTTTCAGGCGGTGTATATCTCCGACGAAGGACTGATCTATTTCCGCGCCAACGGCGGCATTGACAAACTGACGATTCCCGGAACGGAAGTGGAAATCCTGACCCCCGCCGGACGTATCCCCGGCATCATCGGTAAAAAACCGATCCATCTGACCAAAGAAAAAGACCGTGGAACGGCGGTAGAACTCGAAGACGCCTGGATCGATATCGGTGCCGAAACCAAAGAAGAGGCCGCTAAAATTGTTGCCATCGGCGACCCTATAGCAGTACGCAGCAACTTCAAATTCATGGGAAAAAACCGCATCATGTCCAAGGGCATGGATGACAAGATCGGCGCGTTTGTCATTGCTGAAGCTCTGCGCGAGCTCAGCAAACGTAAGATCTCCATCGGTGTTTACGCCGTCGGCACGGTTCAGGAAGAACTCGGTCTGCGCGGCGCCACCACCAGCGCATTCGGCATCAGCCCCAACGTCGGTATCGCCGTCGATGTCGGCTTCTCCACCGACCTGCCCGATATCAATAAAAAGACTCTCGGCGAAATCAAGCTCGGCAACGGCCCGGAGCTTAACCGCAGTGCCGACAACAATATCGTACTGGTCGACAAAATGATGAAACTGGCAGCAAAACACAAGATTCCCTACCAGCTCACCTGCGGACACCGCGCCAGCGGCGGGACCGACACTGCCACCATACAGTTATCGCGAGGCGGCGTTGCCGCCGCCCTCATCAGCGTCCCCAACCGTTATATGCACACCCCGGTCGAGATATGCGACCTGCGCGACGCGGAAAACGCCGTCAAGATCATTGTGGAAACCGTGGCCTCGCTTAAATCAGGCGACACGTTCATCCCAGGCATAGACTGAGCATAGCAAGGAAGAAGGCCATCCGATGGGGAAGTTATATCTGCTGACAGGCAACGATGAATTCGCGATAAAAAGCCGCGCACGGGAAATCGCGCAGGAACTGTGCGGAGAAAATCCAGAGGAAAATCCAGAGCTGGAAATCATCGCCGGCGACCGCGACGATACCCGGCCAGAAGAGATCCTGACCGAACTCTACAACGCACTGAAAACTCCGCCGTTCCTCTGTCCCGAAAAGAAGATCTGGCTCAAACACTTCCAGTATTTCGAAAAAGTACTGGGCGGAGCCGCCACAGAGAAAAAAGACAAACAGGCGATGATCGACGTTGTCACCGATTTCCTCAAGGGAGGCCTTCCCGCCGACACCACCCTGATTATTGACGGGCCGGACATCGACAAGCGCAAGGCATTTTTCAAAACCTGCAAGGATCAGGGCGAAGTCATTGTTTTCGAAAAGGCCGACATCAACTCGAAGGATTTCGCCAAAAACCAGTACATCAGGATTTCCGAGATCTGCGACAAAGCCCGGAAATCAATCGATCAACGCGCTATCGGTTATCTGGCCGACACCATTGGCAGCGATACAGGCAGATTGCGCAGTGAATTGGAAAAACTCTTTTGCTACGTGGGAAAACGCGACAATATCACCCTCGAGGACTGCAAGAACATCTGCAGCCGGACACCCGAAGCGATGAGCTGGGATTTTGCCAACGCCCTCGTCGCACGCGATATCCCCTTGGCCATGGACATCATCAACACCCTGATGGAACAGATGCGCTCCAGCGGCGGCGGAGAGCTTGGCATCCTCCACCAGGCCATAAATATCTATCAGGAGATGGTACAGACCAAATGCGCCGCCGCACAACTCGGCATCAAGGGCCGCTGCGGTAAATCTTATTTCTACGGGCTACCCGTGGATGTCAAGGAAAAGTATCCCGAGAATTTCCTGCTCCGCATCCATCCGTTCCGCGCCTATGTACTGTGCGAAAATGCCGCCTCATATACCGACACGGAACTGGTCGATGCCCTCAATGCACTGCTCGAGGCAAACCGTAAACTCGTCTCCGGCGGATGCGACCCGCGCATCGCGCTGGAACAACTGACGTTGGCAACGGCACAAAGGCGCTGAACTATGGATACACTGGCGCACATCGTTTCCGGCATGTTGCTTTGCAGCAGATCAGGCATTCCCGGCGGACGCGATGGCGCGGTTGATTCTGACGGACACCGGAAACGTTTCGACTGGACGCTCTGGGCAGCGGGCGGCTTTGCCGCCATGCCGGACTTCCTTTCTTTCGGCATACTGTTCATTCAACGTACCATGACGGGGGGAATGCCGGGGGCAAAACCGGAATTACACGAGATCCCGTCTTATGTCTTTTTTAATTATCAGTGTACCCATAGCCTGCTTATCGCCGGGCTCGTCACCGCCCTGGTCTGGTGGAAACTTAAGCCATTGCGACTACCGATTCTGGCATGGCCATTGCATATTCTTTGCGACATCCCCATGCATTCGCGGGAATATTTCCCCACGCCGGTGTTTTACCCGCTGTCCAACTACACCTTTGACGGCTGGAGTTTCGGACAGTATCACGCAATCATTTACTCCTACTGGATCATAATCCTTCTCCTGTTCGCCACGGTCTTGGTAATGCGTTCACGCCGTAGCAACGGAAAAGCGAGGAACAGAAATTTAGGTCCGGAATACTAATAACCTTTCAAACGAGACCAGACATGTATCAGACAAAAGCAGAACGTTACGAAACAATGGTATATAAGCGCTGCGGTGCCAGCGGAATCAGACTGCCCCGGCTCTCTCTGGGCCTCTGGCACAATTTCGGGGATATGAGTGTCCGCCATAATTGCCGCGCCATGCTGCATCAGGCGTTCGATCTGGGAATAACCCATTTCGACCTGGCAAACAACTACGGACCGCCTCCCGGCGCCGCAGAAGAGATGTTCGGACAGATTATGAAACACGACCTCGCCCCCTACCGGGATGAACTTATCATCTCAACCAAGGCGGGGTATCTGATGTGGCCCGGACCATATGGCGAATGGGGTTCGCGGAAGTATCTGCTGGCCTCGCTGGATCAGAGCCTGAAGCGCATGGGCCTCGACTATGTCGATATCTTTTATTCTCACCGCTACGACCCGGAAACACCGCTAGAGGAGACCATGGGTGCGTTGGCACAGGCGGTAAGACAAGGCAAAGCACTGTATGCCGGAGTATCCAACTATCCGCCGGAAGCATTCCGTAAAGCAGTCATGCTGCTGCGCCAGATGGACACACCATGTCTCCTGCACCAATACCGCTACAGCATGCTGGTTCGCGATGCGGAAAACGAGCTGCTGACCGAGGGGGAACGGCTGGGAGTCGGATTTATCGCCTTTTGCCCTCTGGCACAGGGATTGTTGACTTCACGCTATCTCAACGGCATCCCCGAGGATTCCCGTGCGGCCCTGCCGATTCCGTTCCTTAATCAGGAACATGTCGATAAAGCCATTTCCCGCATCCGAACGCTCAATGAAATCGCTGCAGGACGCGGACAGACACTGGCACAGATGGCGCTGGTATGGCTGATGCGAAACTCCGGCCTGACTTCGGTACTGATCGGCGCCAGCCGCCCGGAACAGATCGTGGAAAATGTCAACTGTCTGAAAAACATCGACTTTACGACAGAGGAACTCGCCGCCATCGAGGCGGTATTGTCCGGGCGGTAAAAGAAAAAGATTACGGCTACTTGAGGTATTTCAAGGCAATGATGGTGATGTCGTCAAACCGGTTGCCAGCCTCGTATTCGATGACATCATCAACGATGCGGTCGCAGATGGCGGCAGCCGTGAGATCGGAAGACTGCGCGACAACGCCGCTCAGACGTTCAAAACCATAGAGAATTTGCTGTCTGGAAACCGCCTCAGTAATGCCATCGGTGAAAAGAACCAGCAAATCACCTGGCTGCAGGGTTTCGCAGCGGTTCTGGTATTTGTTCTCAGACATAATGCCCAGTGCCATATCGCCGGTAAATCCGAAACAGGATATCTCCCCGGCGGAAGTACGGCGGATAACCTCATTGTGTCCGCCGTTGGCATACTGAAGTTCACCGGTATCAATATCCAGAAACGCCATAAACAACGTCACAAACATGCAGGTCTCATTTTCTTCACAGAGAAGCTGGTTGGCACGCTGCAGGATCACCGCCGGCGTCGGATCGCTCATCGTATGACATAGGTCTCGGAGCATGGTCCTTGCCACCGCCATGAAGAAGGCAGCCGGAACGCCCTTGCCGGAGACATCGCCGATGATAATGGCCAATTTTCCACCAACCATGAAACTATCATAGAAATCCCCGGCAACTTCCCGGGCGGGCTGGAGCTTCGCGCCCAGATCAAAATAACCGCTCTGAGGAAAACTTTTCGGCAACAGCGATTCCTGCAGCGAACGGGCGATCTTGATCTCACTCTCGACCTCCTGCCGCGCCGCTATCTCTTTCTTTACGGTCTGAATAAAATTACTCAACTGAGTCCCCAGACGATTAAAACATCGCGTCAGCTCTGCAACTTCGGCTGAACCGCGTTCCGGCACTTGAACGGAGAAATTACCTTTCCCGAGATTTCCAATCGCATCGATCAGAGTCTTCAGCGGCCGGGCAATACTGGTGGAAAACCACAAACCAAACAAAAGACTGATAAGCGCGGCAGCAGCAATCAGCGGAATGCTGAACAATTTAACATTATTACTGGATATTTCCGATGCCGCCTGGATTTCGCGGCAGGTGTTGTCGGAAAGCTGGTTCTCCTTCTCCTCGATTTTGCGGCACACCGGATCAAAATATTCGCTGATGATCACACATGCCACCAGGTTGAAGTCGGTATTGGGAATGTGACGGATGACCATGTATTTCTGGACCTGCTTGCCACTGCGATCAAAAAAAGTATAATCCCCACTGACAAACTTCCGGCTGAAAGATTCCTGAACCATTTTCCACATCTGCGGATATTCCGATGCCCATTCAGAATAGTTCTTGCCCTCGAGATGGGGATATGGGTGCATCAACGCCGTACCGGTACGGTCAAACATATCAGTATAACCGGCCTCACGGCCATAGACCATGATCGGGTGGGCAACGATCTCCCGCAGCTGCTCATCTTTACGCATTGCCGCAAGATCTTTCTGAAATGACTGAGGGTGCTCCTTGAAATACATTCCGGCGCGATTGGCATCGCGTTCCGCCACCAGATCAAGGATGTTTGTTCCCAAAGTACGAATCGTCTTCTGCAACACCAGTTGATTGCTGGAGGACATGTTTTCAATACCGGCGCGCGCGGTGTTGATATGCGCCCGGGTAAGCAATGAAATCGCAAAATCGTCAAAAATAAAATAGAACCCGCAGATTACAATTGCGATCAATATCAGATAAGAAAGCAATATCCTGGTCCTGAGCGTCATCCTGGCCATGTTGATTCCCCAAAAATCATAAGTTTATATTTTATCTTAGCACTTAATGTTGTTTTATCAAGACAATCCAAACCTGAGACATAAAATATCCGGCAATAAAATAGATTAATGATTTGCACTTTCGCGAATATGGTATATCTTAACGCCGTTTCCGGTGCCCATAGCGGGGTTGACACACTCGTTCCCATCTCGAACACGACAGTTAAGGACCCCTGCGGCAATGGTACTGCGGGCAAGACCGCGGGAGAGTAGCACGGCGCCGGTAATTTAAACATTTCAAGACAACACCATTAAATGGCGTTGTCTTTTTTCTTTGTTTACCAGAAATTATTCCGTTTCTTTCAGGAACTGATCCGCCATCGCCAGCAGGAAAGTCACCAACAAGGGAAGCATCAGGAAACAGGCCAGCACTTTAAGCATGCTGCCATAAAAACTGGCATTTTCCGGCCATTTGGTCACAACCACCACCGAGTTTCCGGCACTGACCAGATATTCTTCATAGGTAGAGTTGGCCAGTATTGCCTGACGCAAAATGTCTTGCCCCAGAGCATTTACATCCTGGTCAAGCGCCGCGAGTTTTTCACCATACCCCCTGTTATACCCGTCGGTCTTAAGTTTCCTGATCAACCCATCATATTCCACCATGGATTTTGAGGCCATGTTGCGGGCGGTAAGTGCCTTATCGGTAAGCATGTACTGCGTACTGGTCTTTCTAAGGTAATCAAAGGTCTGTTCGTTACAGGGAATCTCAATTTTATTCTCTCCACTGGCTGAATCAGTCTTAAAGGTCGCCATGCCATTCAACAACTTTTCCGCCGCCGCCGCTTCGTTCGAATACATTCTGACTTCCATCCCCAACCGGCGGATACCAGCACCCAACTCCTGGGCTTTCGGATCAGTAGAACCGGCAATCAATGCATCAACCAGATCAAACTCCACCTTTGGCATTCTCGCGTCAATCAAATTCCGCAGCGCCAACTTGATCTGCGCAAAGGAAACCCCGTTCTTCTTCGACACAAATCCGGATGCCGGGGTAAAGTTTTCAATATTCTGCAGTGTTGCCACGGCCAGATTGCGCAAAACCCCAATCTTATCCAAAAGATCCATTTGAGTAGCTACAACTGGCTCAATTTCCTGCACGGGAACAATATTCTTTGCATTGCTTTCTTCAATATAATTATTTTTGATGTTAACCACCAGTTGCTGGAGATAGGCATCCATTTCATGATTGGTAAACGCCTTTCTGTCGCTGATGACAAAAGAGAGTCGCCACTTGCAGGGGTAGTAGGAAAAGTCCTGCTTATTTTTTTCCGCCGCCTTCATCTTGTCTTTGATAATCTGAGGGATTACCGCCTCGACCCCGATATGGGAGATGACGTCCTTGAATTTTGAGGTTTTAAACCTCTCGTTCATTTGCATACTGGTCTGTTCCAGCAATTCGCTTGAGATCAACTGCTGAGGTGAAAAAGCACTACCATTGGGAGTCAAACCTTTATCAATACCCGCAAAAGTCAGCACAACATCCATCTCTGAAAAATATTTCGGCGGGTACAGTTTAATACCGGCATATACGCCGATGACCAGCATAACGACTAAAGATAAAACCAGTTTCACCCTGCATCTATAAAAATATCTAAGGAATTCCATAATATCAAAC
>QKAL01000157.1 GCA_003246475.1 Lentisphaerota bacterium | reverse complement strand
TTTGAATAAAATTGCGCGGTATCGACTGAGAGGATCGATACCGCGCGTGAGAGAGAGGATGGGGAAAAATTTTTATTTAGCCTGCGGTTTGCAGCAGGTCATGTTCTTTCTGTCTTTCTTCCTTACGTTGTCTTTTCAGTTCCTTCCGTTCACGATAATCATTGACGATCATATAAAGCGATGGAATCACGAACAGTTCCAGTAATGTCGACGTCGATAGTCCGCAGACGATGGCCAAAGCCAGCGGGATCAGCATCTGGGCCTGGATGCTTTTTTCCGTCAGCATCGGGAGCAGCCCCGCAACGGTGGTCATACTGGTCAGTACCAGGGCACGGAATCGGGAGCATACCGCATAGCACGCGGCATCATGGGGAGTACGCCCATCTTTTTCTCCGCGCTTGATGAATTCGATCATCAGGATGGAATCGTTTACCACGATACCGGAGAGTGAAATGACTCCGATTAGTCCCTGCATATCAAAAGAGCGTCCTGTAAGCATGTGCCCCCAGATTACTCCGATGATCGCCAGCGGAATGGTTGCCATGACTACCAGGGGTTCAAGATATTTGCCGAACTGCAGCGACAACAGGATAAAGATTCCGGCTATGCTGATCAGGAAGGCGTAGACCATGGATGTTCCCGTTTCCCCGGTGGCTTCACGCTGTCCACCGAAGGAGCAGCTTATGCCGGGATATTTCTTTTTGCGTTCCGGGAAATAGTTCTTCTTCAGGTCGGCGGTAATATCGCTGGCGTTGGCGACTGCGTCGTTGACATCGGCTGAAACTGTTACGGTTCGTTTGCAGTTGTAACGGCTTATCGACGACGGACCGCGAGCCTCATCAATCTTTACGACATCCAGTAATGGAACCTTTTTGCCGCCGGTTGTTGTCAGCTGAAAATTATCGAAGTCATGCAGGTTGCTGGCAACGTTGGAAGTTAGACGTACGTTGAATTCATAGTTGTCGCTGCCAATCTGCAGTTCGTCGGCTTTTTCGCCCTGATAGGCGGCACGCATTTGCTGGGCGATGCTTGACGCGGTGAAACCCAGTTTCAGTGCCCCTGGCAGCAGCGACATAACCAGTTCCGGTTTGCCGGAAGTCAGATTGTCGGTGATATCGAAGACCCCGGAATATCCCGCTAGTTTTTCCTGCAGTGTTGTTGCCGCGGCCTTGATTTCTTTAAGGCTTTCGCCGTGCATACGTATTTCAATCGGATTCCCGCCGGGACCGGACATCATGTCCTCAAATTTAATACTGGTCACGCCTGGAATCGTTCCGGCCTGCTTGCGCCATTCATTGAGGATTTCGGATACCGTACTGCGGCGGTTGTCGCCGGGAAGGAGGTCTACATAGATCGTAAACAGATGGGCTCCGCTGTCGCTGTAATCGGAGTTCTGGGAAAAGTTAATGGAAATATTCTGTATCAATTCTTTCTTGCCAGGCTGCTTCGGGGTCAGAGCCTTGTTCATGCTTTCCGCGGCATTACAAAGTTTTACGGCAACGGCTTCGCTTTCCTTGAGCGGAGAGCCCGGGGGCAGCATTACCTTACATACTACGGTGTCGCCGTCGACGCTTGGGAATACCTTGAATTTCATATAACCCGCCGGGAACATGCCAAGCGAAAAGATGAACAGCGCCAGCATGAAACTGATGAAAATATAGCGATGTGGCAGAATCTTTTCGATGATCCGGCGAACCAGTACGAAACGGATATATTCGATTACGCTGTCAACTTTGCGGCGGATTTTACCGGGTTCCGGCAGACCGTGTTTGAAGGAGTGCGCCAGATGGTTGGGCAGAATAAAGAATGCTTCAACCAGGCTGACAGAAAGAACAATAATCAAAGTGATCGGGATCACACACAGAATCTTTCCGATCTCTCCTTTCAGGAACATCAGCGGGGCAAATACACAGATGGTAGTGAGAAAGCTGGACACAACGCCCCCGGCAACTTCAGTTGTTCCCTTGACCGCTGCATCAATCGCCTTTTCTCCTTTCTGAAGATGGGTGGCGATGTTTTCCGAGAGCACGATGGCGTCATCCATCAGCAGCCCGGTCGCGATTACCAGCGCGAAGGTAGAGATCATATTGAGCGATACCCCGAAGCAGTTCATTACGAACAGTCCGCCGAGGAACGATACCGGCAGCCCCATCGATACCCAGAACGACAGTTTCAGGTTCAGGAACAGCCACAGGGTGGCGAACACCAGGATAATTCCCTGTAGCGCGTTGATATAGACCATATCCAGGCGATCCTGGATATCGCTTGCCATATTACGGGTAATAACAAAGTGGATGTTCTTGGGTGCTTCCGCCTTGATTTTGTCGAGGATTTCCATTACGCCATCGTAGATGGTCAGGCTGTCGGCAGCCTTGCTCTTGGTAATGCTGAGGACTCCGGCGCGTTCGCCGTTGAATTCGACCTTGTTTTCATCAGCATCGAACCGGTCGGTAATTTTAGCGATGTCGCCCAGGAAGAGTTCGCCGCCGCCGGTGCCGGACAGTACCCGGATTTTTTCCAGATCAGCCACGGATTTACGGCGGTCCCGGAAACGCAGTTTGATATCCTGTGAACCGGTTTCAAGGGTACCTGCGGGCAGGTCGATATTCTGACTGCTGATGATATCGGCGATATCTTTCACACTGAGCTTGTATGTATGCAGAACCGAAGGGGTAAGTTCTATCCTGAATTCGTGCTGCGAAAATCCGCTGATCTCGATCTGTACACCATTTCCGGCCTCCATCAGGTCATCTTTGAGTTTTTCGCAATATGCTTTCAGATCAGTGACCGACATATCACCGTAAACGGCTATACTGACCACTCGGTCGGTATGGTTGTACGGTTCAATGATCAGGTCTTCCATCTCGCCCGGAAAGGATGAAATGGCTTCGACTTCAGTTTTGATGTCGTTATAGAATTCCTGGTAGTTTGCGTTATCCATCATTTCCACGCGGATTGCGACGGAACCTTCCATCGCCGTGGTCTTGATGGTCTTGATATTGTTGACATTTCCGAGAGCGTCTTCGATCGGGGCCGCAATCGCTTCTTCGACTTCTTCCGCGGTCGCGCCGGAATAACTGGCGGAAATCTGGATTGTCCGGGTCGTGTGGTCCGGCATGGCCTCGCGCTTGATGGATTGCAGCGTCATCATCCCGAGCATGAGCAACGCGATCATCAACAGGTTTGCCGCAGTAGGATGTTTTGTGAAATACCTGATCATCGAATCACCTCGGTCTGGGGAACCAGTTCGTTTTCGGCTAGTTTTACAAAATTACCGTCGATATTTACATTCAGCTTCATGCCTCGTATTGCCGGAACCAGGTCGCTGACAATCACGGTTTCTCCCGCCTTCAGCCCGCTGGCGATAACGGCGTAATGTTCAAGATTATAGTCGATTTTCACCGGACGTATTTCCAGTCTGGAATCTTTTGTGGCTATGTACAGGTTGCCCTGATGTACTGCTGAACGCGGCACGGCCAGCTGGGCAGGCAGCGGTTTTCCGATGATCTTGACCTGGCAGAATAACCCCTTGTCCAGCGGAGGCTGGTGTACCCCGGGCTGGCGTTTAAAAGGCTCCTGTACACCAACAACCATGCTCACCATGCGGGTCGTTGTGTCGATCCCGGAACCCATGCGTAGAAAACGTGCATTCCAGTGGAAGGAGTTTACTCCACCGTTCGTTTTAACAGAAATCGTCCAGTCCGGCTTTCTGTTTTCGGCTTTGGCTTTTTCGGCTTCCGCGCGAACTTTGGATGGGGAAGAGTGGATCAGCAGCGCCATCTGGTCAAGACTGAATTGTACCGGGATTTCCATTTCATCAATACCGTCGGCAGTCACCATCTGGTCGCCGATGGCTACATATTGCATAAGTTCTACGTTAACGGTATCAATGCGGCAGTCGAAAGGCGCGGTAATTTTTGCGTAGTCCAGCTGGAGTTTAGTTTGTTCCAGGGTTGCTTTGGCGGCATCAAGCTGTGCCTGCTGATAATCGATCTGAGCTGGCAGGAGCCGCAGGTCTGATTCTTTGGTAATAATGGAGTTGCGCTGCTGGAGTACGGCGATTTCCTGTTCTTCCACTGTCACGTCAGCAACGGCTTTGATGGAATGCAGTTTGCTCTGTCGTTCGAGTTCGCGGGTATTGAAATTCAGGATCTTTTTAAGTACTTCAATCTGTGATTCCAGGTTTGTCCGGGTATTTTTTAGTTCAAGGATCTTTGCCTGATATTTCTTGATATCGGCTTCACCGCTATAGATTTTCAGCTTGGTTTCAGTGTCGTCAAGTTTTAGCATCAGTTCACCGGATTTGAAGAACTTGCCGCTTTTGAGTTTATCGGATTTCCAGGTTACTTTACCGGCGACCTGGGCAATTGCTTTCCAGGTTCTTGCCGGTTGAGCTTCGCCGTAACCGATGATGCTGGGAGCCACACTGATCGGTTCCGCGATGATGGCTTTTACATAGGTTTCTTTTTCTTCTGCCGGACGTTTTTTCGGAGTCGGGCCGGTGATGATTGCCAGCAGCGTAATGCCGACGCCTGCGATAAGTATCAGAATGGACCATAAGATTTTCATATTACTTTGCTCCCTTGTTTTCGATTCCGGACAGATAGATCAGCATAACTTTATCCGCCAGTTCCTGTGAGTTGCACTTTTTAAATATTCCGGCGTGATCGATTTGCAGTTCCCGGACCATTCCAAGAAATACCGATGCCGCCAGTTCCGGTTCAACCGCGTGGAGTTCGCCTGAATCAATCCCGTTTTTGATGGTACCGGAAATGATGTTCAGGAGCTTCATGTGCCCTTCCGCTCTTTTCTTTTTACTGTGTTTATGGAAGTGGCGCCTGTCCATCAGTACGTCGAACAGACGGCGTTTCTGTGAAAAGTCATCGAACATGAACTTTGCAATTCCGTGCAGTTTTTCATGGGTTGGAACGTTTGCGCCGGAAATCGTTTCAAGGTTTTCAAGCAGACGGTGAAACATATTTTTCATGACACCGTCAATAATTTCTTCCTTGTTTTCAAAATAGTTGTAAACACTGCCGGCGGATATTTCCGCCTCATGCGCAAGATGTTCCATTGTCAGGCCGTCAATGCCGTCGCGCAGGATGATCTTCTCGCTGGTCTCGAAAATGGTCCGCCGCATATTTTCGGTTACCATCTCTTTCATTTTTTGCGATAATCTTGCCATATTTCCTCTCGCT
>QKAL01000119.1 GCA_003246475.1 Lentisphaerota bacterium | reverse complement strand
TCCTGTTGGGGGTTGTTATGGCTGGCATGAACAAGATGAATATGATTAAGGCAAAAAGGCAGGGTGGCATATATGAGCCACCACAGAACCTGGACTGCCGCCACTGCCAGATCTGCAATCTTGGCTCTCTGGAAGAATAGAAAAAAAGCCCGGTTGAAAAAAACCGGGCTTTTTTTTTATCGGATATTCCGCGCTTTGCGGCGTTCCTTTTCGGCGATCATGCACATGATGCCCTGACCGGTCAGCATGGGGCGGAAGCACTGGTTGCAGGAGATGCATTTTGCCCGTGATTCGTCACCCTCCCGCCAGCGCTTGACCAGATCCGGTTCGCGGATGAGCGGACGTGATAACGCGACGTAGTCGGCCATTTTATCGCTCAGTATCCTGCGGGCGGTGGACAGCGAACGGATGCCGCCGACCAAAATTACCGGGATCGTCAGTGCCTGCTTGAATTTTAATGCTGCGTCACGGTAATAGATTTCCTGCCCCTCTGTGATTTCTCCTTTACGTACCGGATCGCAGCCGGGGATGCTGTCGGGCAGTCCGCCGCTGATCTCCACAGCGTCGAGGCCGTTTTTCTCCAGCATCTTTATTGCTTCAAGGCTGTCATTGACAGTCAGTCCACCCGGGACAAAGTCTTCCGAATTGATCTTTATCATTACCGGAAAGTCTTTTCCTGCCTTATTCTTGATGGCTTTGAGTATTGCCACGATGATACGGGAACGGTTGATAATATCGCCGCCATATTCATCCGTACGCTTGTTGTAGAATGGGGACAGAAATTCCGCCAGCAGGTAACCGTGTGCCGCATGAATCTGGACTCCGTCAAACCCGGCGGTCTTTGCCCTGATTGCCGCTGAGACAAAAGAATCGATCAGGCGATCAATGTCTTCATGTGACATTTCGCGGCACGGTCGCTCCTGGTTCGGGCGTAGGATCGGAGAGGGGCCCATTGCCGATTCCGGCGTCATTGCCAGCGCTCCGGCATGTGCCAGTTGGATAACGATGGCGGAACCGTGGCGGTGAGCTGCGTCGGCCATTTCTTTCAACCCGGGAATGCATGCGTCCCGGTCGATGGCCAGTTTTCGGGAATTGGCCTGCCCTTCCGCAGAAACATAGCTGTGCCCGGTGATGATCAGACCGGTATCGCCCGAGGCAAGTGTTTCGATAACACTGACCAATTTGGGCGTGACAATGCCATCGGGCTCGGCCATACTTTCATTGGTGGCGGAACGGACAAAACGATTAGACAGTTTGATGCCTGCCAGTAGATTGTTTTCAAAAAGTTCCATGGTGGATGTCCTCATGTGTTTATTCTGCTTTCCAAAAATAATCGTTCTTTTTTTAAAAAACAATGGTTTTTACGGAAACTTTGTATTAAAATTGATGTCAAAGGGTCAGTAAAGATGTTCATATACATCAGAAAGTGAAGGCTGAAAATGCGAAAAGAAAGCAGTTTCCCGCAGAGTTCACATGGATTGAACCTTTTCTCTAAAAAAAGCCCGGTTAATCAGGCTGGCTTATGTGGGCCTTTGACTTTTGTGTGTTCTTTGGTCTTTCACCCCCGATCGTATTGCTTTTCATAACATTCTCCTATGCCGGTTATTTTTTCTATATAGAAAAGATAAGATTTTTGCTCATGCATATATTATGTTATTGCATGATTGACTCAAAAAAAATATTGGTGATTTTGCATATATGCAATATTCACGCATTATTATAGTTCCTTTTTTAAAACTCATATTCATGTGCTAAATTATCGGATGGGTAAAATATTGTCGATTAACGATTTGAATGATTATGAAATGAGTTTTTAGTTTATGGTGGGACATGATTGTGCGTAATATTGCGGGGTTCCGAAGGATGCAATCATTGTTGGCCGGAGGATAAAATGCTTGAACCAAAATCTGCTGTTCCATTGATTTACAACAATGGAGATTCATACACATATGGAATAAATGTCGGCAAATATCCATATCATTGTTATATTGGAGACATGCCGCGCGAAGTTATGGCTAATGTGCCGTTAAAAGTAGACTTCTGCCGTCAGGACGAGTGGATAAGCGGCTGTTACCGAAAAAGAATATGTTATGAACTTTATACGCTTGAAATGGTTAACCATGGATCTCTTTTGCTGGTTCAGAACGGGCGCATCTGCCGGGTCAACGCCGGGGAGATGTATCTGTTGCACCGCGGCTACGACAATGAGATGTTGGTTGACCAGCCGTGTCTCCGCAAGACTACGATCGCTTTCAGCGGCAATATGCTGAACAGTATTTTATTGCTTGCCGGTCTTAAGAATACGGACAAGATTGTTCCGGACAAACCGGAGCGTTTCCGTGGATTTTTTGACGATATGCTTCGTGAGGTGAGACGTCGTGAGGAAGGGTTTCAACTGCGTAGTTCGGCAATAGCCTATAATTTGTTGCTTGAATTGGGACGTTCGCTCATGTATGAAGGAATGCCGGAGATGATCCGCGATGCCATGCTGCTGATGGATCGGATGATCGACAAACAGGTGTCGATCGAAGACTTCTGCAGCAGTCTTAACACCAGTCCGGCAACGTTGAACCGTACTTTTCGCAAATATCTGCACATGCCGCCGATGGAGTTTTTTATCCGTTTGAAGATGGAATCCGCCAGCAAGATGTTACGTAATACCAATTACAGCATCAAGCAGGTTGCGGAAATGACAGGTTACTCGAATCAGCTGTATTTCTCTTCGGAATTCCGTAAGCGGATCGGGGTATCCCCCAAGGCCTACCGCAGGGGCAGTGACGAGTAGAAAATGAAAAAGGCAGGGAGGTCATCCCTGCCTTGGCAATCGCTTGAACTATTTGCGGAATTCTTCCCATTCCGGCTCGTTCTCAAAAATCCAGCGATAATATTCCTTTTCCTGAAGCATTTCGGCGGCTTCTTCGTCAACGATAACCACCGTGTTTGGATGTAGCTGGATCGCGGTGGCCGATACCATTGAGGTGATCGGTCCTTCTACTGCCTTGGCCAGAATTGCCGCTTTTTCCTTGCCGGTGACCAGCATCAGAATGCGGCGGGCGTCGAGAATGGTTCCCACGCCCATGGTGAATGCGCGCTTCGGCATGTCTTCGGGTTTGTCAAAAAGCGGAGAGTTCTGGGCAATGGTCACCGGAGTCAAGGCTTTCTGCCGGGTTCTGGACATCAGAGAGGAGAGCGGTTCATTGAATCCGATATGTCCGGAACGTCCGATGCCGAGTAGCTGCAAATCAATGCCGCCGCAATGTTCGATCTCGTCTTCATAGCGGCCGCCTTCGGCATTGAGGTCTTCCGCCACTCCGTTGGGTAAATGGGTATTACGCTGATCGATATTGATATTGTTGAAAAGGTGATAATTCATGTAATAGCGGTATGAACCGGGATGTTCCGGCGGCAGACCGATGTATTCGTCGAGGTTAAAAGTTCGTGCCAGGGAAAAATCGAGTTCTTCCTCACGATGTTTGCGGGCCAGTTCGGCGTAGAGGTCTTCCATGGTTCTGCCGGTAGCCAGGCCAAGTACGATGTCCGGCGTTTCGCGGACGGCCTTCTCGATAATTCTGGCAGCCAGATCCACTGCGGCCTTTTTGTCTTTTCTGATGATTACTTCCATTTTTCCTATGTCTCCGTAATTGCGGGTTCGGTAACAGCAAATCTTCACTTATTTTCTTTGTTTGAAAATAAGTATATTTGAATATACATGTTGGCCTGAATTATTGCAAATCGGAAAAAAAAATTCCATCAATATTCCTAAATCATCAGTGTACGGAAAATTCAGCATTTCAAATTGAAAAATATGAATAACGGAGATATTCCTTAATCTATAAAGATAACCGTTAAGTGGAGATGGATATGCAGAAAATATTTTTTAATATTGTGTGCCTGATGGTGGGGCTGGCAATTGGCGGAGCGGTGACGTTTTACGTGACTTCCGTGATCTATGCCGGCATGATGGAAAAAAACAATCAGGCGTCCGCCAATTATGAGGTAATGACCGCTTATGCCGCCTTGCTGCCGCTGCGGACTGGAGACAATGAGTCAGCGATCGAACAGCTCGAGCAGCAGCTGGACGCCGGACTTCTGTCGATTTCTTCCCGGGGAAAGATCATGGACAAGGATTCATTGCTTGTCTTGGACAAGATGCGTGAATATCGTACCGTTTTTCCGCATAAGAATAAGATTCCTGACGTCGATGTGAAGATCAACGAATTGCTGTTTTCTGCTGCCGCCGGTAAATGACTTTGCGCATCACCGGCTGTATTTGTCGATCAGGAACCAGATGCCAGCCGCGATTGCCAGCAGCATCAGGATGAACATTATGATCTTGATGACTGACCATGGACGTTCGCCCTGAACCTCGCCGGTGCGGGCATTGACAACAAACCGGTAGGTCTTGTCTTTGAACCGGAAGGCGCTGATCCAGATCGGCAGGAGGATATATTTGAAGGTGATGTCATGGTAGTCGACATTTCGCGTAGTTATCCGCTGTTCGTCGCCGCCGATATCTCCCCGAATCGTCCGGTCGATAACCGGTTGCATCTGTTCGCGGGCGTCGGTGAATCCCTCTTTCAGATCGATGGAATAGCATTCAACCCGGAACCCGCTGGTATAAGAAGGATCAGACTCGGACAGATTATTTAAATCCCACGGCTCCAATGCCTCCGTATAATGGCGCGGCAGGGATTTGCTGCCAAGACAGAGGATGTCGTCAAAACGGTTACTGACCGTTCCGGCCGCATAACTCCAGCGGGTACGGCGAACGGTTCGGGTTTTGGTGACAGAGTTGCCTTTTGAGTCGGTGGTGGTGTAACTTTCCTGCACGTAATAGTAATCACCGCGCATTCCTGTATAGTTGGTAAAGGTATCGGCGTCATAGGTCCAGAACGGGGAATAGACGCCGTCCATTTTCGCCATGGCTGCTTTCTGCAGTACTGCGCCGGGCATGAACCAACGCCCCTTCAACCATTTGCGGAAATTGTTTGCGGCCTGATCACCGGTGATGGCGAAGGGTAAAAGGTAACGGGGCTGCAGCAATCTTTTGCTCTGCTTCTGCGCGTTGATAGCTGATCCGCAGTAGATGCAGCGATCGGCGGTGATATTGGGATCGAACTCCAGTACGGCGGCACAATTGTCGCAGGTGACGGTCAGGCGTTCGGCTATGGCTTCGTTCTGCTCCAGTTGATTCAGCGTCGACAGGAAATCAGATTCTTCAATCCGAGTTTCCACCTGTTCGGGCATTGCTCCGGCATAATCGCAATGGGTACATTTTAATTGTCCGGATTGCGGGTTAAATTCCATGCCGCTGCCGCAATTCGGGCAGGTAAACAGCTGCGTCTTTTTTTCCCCGTCCATATTGCCCCCTCTTGAAATGGTGGTTGCTATTGTAAAATTAGTTTGACCAGCCCGGCAAAATCATCGATCAGGAAATCGTATTTTTCATTCTTGTGCACTCCGAAACCGTAAGTGGCAAAAACGCAGAGCATTTTTGCCATCCGTCCGGAAACGAGGTCAGTGTAATTGTCGCCGACCATGTAACTATGCGAGGCGTCGGCGTCGCAGGATTTGATTACATGAATGAGCGATTCGGGGTCAGGTTTCAGTTTGAACCCAGAGTCGCCGCCGACGATCAGCCGGAATAAATCGGCCACGCCGAGGGCTTCGAGTATGCGTTTGCTGGGGGATTCCAGTTTGTTGGAAATTACCGCCAGCGGGATTCCGGCGGCGTGGAGTTTGCGCAACCCCTCTTCAACACCGGGATAGAGGATCGTCTCGTCGAGCAGATGTTCGCTATAATGTTTTTTCAGCCGGGGCAGGGCGTCCTCGATGCGGATGCCGGTTTCACGTAAAGCGCGTTCACACAGTGCCGACGTTCCGTTTCCCACGTATGATACTACTTCGTCAAGAGGCAGCGGCGGCAGGTTGAAATCCCGGCGCATCAGGTTTACGCCGGTACAGAGGTCGGCGCGGGAGTCAACGAGTGTTCCGTCCAGATCAAAAATAATACAGCTTTTCATGTTGTTCCTTCAGCGGTTAAACGGTACGGTGGTAATCTGCGGCAGCCGGGCGAAGGCGTCGAGTGCGAGATTGTCGATCATGCCCAGCCGGAGGTGATGATAGGCCAGCCCCGCCACCATCGCGGCATTGTCGGTGCAGAACTTGCGCGGCGACAAAAACAGCTTTATTTTCTTCGGGGTCAGATCTTCGAGTCTCTGGCGCAAAACGCCGTTGCAGGCAACGCCTCCTGCTAGTACAATCGATGACGCCTTGAGTTCCTTTGCCGCTTTCAGTGTCTTTTTCGCCAGTACGTCGATGACAGCTTCCTGAAATGAGGCGACCGTGTCGTAAAATTCCTGTTCCGGCAGTTTGATCTCTGGCCCGCCGAGTTTCTGGCAGTGGTAAAGCAGCGACGTTTTGATTCCGCTGAAGCTGAAATTGTATTTATGTTCCTCCGGCACTGGTTTTCCGGCACCGCCGCAGAGCGGACGCGGGAAATCGTAGGCTTTGGGATTGCCTTTGACGCCGGTTTTTTCGATGATCGGACCGCCGGGATATCCGAGTCCCAGAAGTTTCGATGCCTTGTCAAGGGCTTCTCCGGCGGCGTCGTCGATGGTGGTGCCGATCAGTTCTGCCTTGCCGTCGATGGTAATCATGACCAGTGCGGTATGGCCGCCGGAAACTACCAGCGCCAGCATCGGGTATAACTGCGGATCTTTGAGCTGCTCGATTCCGGTATCAAGAAATGTGGCGTAGATATGGGCGATAAAATGATTGATCCCGATAAACGGCAGATTGTTGGCTGCGGCGAGACCTTTGGCGAAGTTGACTCCGACCAGCAGCGCGGGCATCAGACCGGGGCCGTTGGTGGCGGCGATTGCGTCGATGTCGCCGATGGTCTTACCGGCGTCTTTCAACGCCTGGCTGACGATGGGATGCATTGCCTTAAGGTGTTCGCGGGCGGCAAGTTCAGGCACGACACCGCCGTATGGCGCATGCTGCCGGATCTGCGAGGCAACGGCATTACTGAGAACTCGACTGCCATCTTCGACGACTGCGGCTGAGGTCTCGTCACAACTGGTTTCAATTCCTAATATTAAAGCCATATCAATACCACTCGGGTTGTTATCGATTAAAGCCATAAATATAGTTCACGAAGATAAAAAAAACAATAACCGCTGTATGGTTTATATCTTTGTTTTAATGTTCAGGGAAATTTTTTTCGGAAAACAGTAGCATTGAGTTCAAAGACGATTTATTATAGAAGTATGGACGTGATCGATTTGTCATTCAGTCATGCATCCGTCGGGCCATTGATGCCTAACAGGAGCATTTCAATATTAAATCAAAGGTGTAATCATGAAAAAGATCAAGGTTTTAACCATTGGCAACAGTTTTACCGAGAGCCTTACAGCTTGCTTTCCTCAAGTAACGGCATCCACCGGAAACGAAGTGATTGTTGAACGCGCCAATATCGGCGGGTGCGAACTTGCCCGTCATTGGAGCTATGTCGAAGCGGAAGAACGCAATGAAATATGTCGCATCTACAATGGCGGCGGCTGTAAGTTGCGTGACATCCTCGCTTCCAAAGACTGGAACGTTGTGACCATCCAACAGGCCAGCCATGACAGCTGGCGGACTGATACCTTCGAACCGTATGCGACCAACCTTATCGCCTACATCAGGAAACACGCTCCGGGGGCGGAAATTATGATCCAGCAGACCTGGGCTTACCGCGCGGATCACCCGCAGTTCCATCCCGGTTCGGAATGGGGCATCAGCCAGGCTGAAATGTATCGTCGCCTGACGGAAAATTACCGGATGCTCGGGCAGAGGCACGGTCTGCGTGTCATTCCTTCCGGCGTGGCAGTTCAGCTTTCCCGTGAAAACGAATGGAATAAGTTCAAAAACTACCCGCTGACTTTATTGTCTGAATTGCGTTGGCCGGATCTCCCGCCGCAAGCCGGTGATGTGGTTGGATCCTGCTGGTGGTATAAGAATCAGGAAAGCGGCGAAATGGAAGTCGGTCGCGACCTGATCCATCTTAACATCCGCGGACAATACCTGCAGGCGTGCGTCTGGTTCGCGTTCCTGTTCGGTCTGCCGACCTGTGAGATAAAATACGTTCCCGAAGAGATCGGCAATACCGATGCGGTGACTCTGCGCCAGATCGCGCAACATGCCATAGAGCGCGGCGTATAAGACAAAGTTTCGGCATCGTGTTTGAAAAAAAAATCAGCCGAGTATGGCGATGATTCGGGCGGCGAGGGCTTTCTTGTCCTGTAACGGCAGTTCGACGGTAACTCCTTCGGCGGAGATCATGGTGGCGGCGTTAACGTCGGCTGCAAATCCCTGTCCTGCTTTACCGACATCGTTGGCGACGATCCAGTCGAGGTTTTTTCGCTGGAGTTTGTCCTGGGCGTAGTCGATCAGGTCGCGGGTTTCGGCGGCGAACCCGACCAGCCGTTGACCGGAACGCTTGGTTTTTCCCAGTGATGCGAGAATGTCCTCAGTGCGTTCCAGTTCGATAATCAGATTGCCGTCTTTTTTCTTCATCTTATCGGCATAGGTCATGATCGGGCGGTAATCGGCAACTGCGGCGGCCATGATGACCACATCCGCATCTTCCGCGTGTGTTTTTATGGCCTTGGCCATTTCTGCGGCAGACTCGATGAGTATTGTTTGAACCCCCGGTGGCGGTTCGAGGCAGACCGGGCCGCTGACCAATACAACTTCGTGTCCGGCATCGCGCGCGGCTTCAGCGAGGGCGTAGCCCATTTTGCCGCTGGAACGGTTGGTGAGAAAACGGACAGGGTCGATTTTTTCCCGGGTAGGGCCGGCGCTGATGAGAAATTTCATAGTTTCTCCGCGAGAAAATTGATCTGGCTGTTCAAGTACGGGTCCTGATTAGGATGCCGCAGCAGACGGCACTTCGGACACATGAAGTTGTTGAGCCCATATACCTCAGTGGTAACGTCGTGCTTGCGGATGGTGATGACGTCATTGTTTTTCAGCCGGATACGTTCCGGGGCGTTGTCCGCCACCATGATGGCCGGTCCGCGCGTGATCTCGATTTTGATCTCGGAGTCTTCCGGCAGGACCAGATGGGTGATAGGTTCGGTGGTGTTGCTGAATGCCAGGCCGATACCGACCCGGAAAATACTGTGCGTAATACTGCGGTAATAAGCCGTACTTCCATGAACGGTGGCGACGCCGACGCCATCGCCGACGACTTCCGCCACATAGAGGGTGTCGTTGATCCAGACGCGGTAGCGGACGGCGCTGACGCGGTCGGCGTTATGGATAAAGATATCGTTGAGAGCCGTGACCCGGGCGTTTTTAATGGATCCGATAAGTTTGGGCATGACGGATTTATGGGTTTTGCCGGATAGAAAGTCGTCAATCTGCCGTTCATAGGAATGATCGGCGCACAACGGAGCGGTGCGTCCGTCGCGAATCGGCAGTTTGGGAGTGCCGGGAAAGTCACGTTCAGCTCCGAGCAAAGCTCCATCGCCGCCGTGGGGAATCACGAGATCAAAACCGGTATCGACCAGTTCGAAGCCGCGTTCCCTGAGCAACGGCGTGATGTCATGGAGATTTTTTCCAGTCAGTTTTGCTTTCATATCCGCTTACTCCGAAGTTGTTGTGCGGTTTTTTGCGGCGTTGGCGACGATCGAATAGAGGATGACGGCGGCGCAGTTGCCGACGTTGATTGAGGCTTTGTCGCCGAACATCGGCAACGCGACAACACCGTCGCAGGCGGCAATGGTCTCGGGCATGATGCCGAGGGCTTCGTTGCCTAGCACAAGGGCCAGGGGAAACTGGTAATCGAAATCCCATGCAGCCGGGGCGTCGGGGACGCTTTCCACCGCCAGAATCTGTTTGAACCCCTCGCAGCGCAACTGCTCCACCGCTTCGAGCGAAGTTGCAAAGGTACGGCAGGGAACCATGGTGTCTGTCCCCATGGCGGTTTTTGCCAGTTTGGGGTGGGGAGGTGCCGGGGTGTAGCCGCAGGCGATGATCTCGGCCGCGCCGATGGCTTCCGCCAGACGGAATATGTTACCGGTATTGTGCACGCTGCGCAGCCGGTCGAGTACGATTACGGTTTTGGGCGGTTTCTGATATGTCTGCATTTTTATAGATGTATTCTCTAATTGAGTTACCTGATAAGATATTACTTCTGACGTTTATTTCAAACGTTTCACCGAAAGATGGCGGAGAAGTTTGGCGGAATCCGGGAAAAATTCGGGTGGCTGCTTTAAAAAAGCTCTGTTTATGCTATTTTTCTGGCAGGGAGGAATATGTGAATGGAAAAAGCTTTTCTGGTAAGGATCGAAGGCCGGGTTACCGGAGTGGGGTTCCGTTACAGCGCGCTGGCGCATGCCGCCGGATTGCCGGAATTGCGCGGTTATGTGCGGAATGTGGCTTACGGCCGAGTGGAATCATGGGTGCAGGGGCCTGAAGATCAGGTGGAGAACATGGTGAACTGGCTGCGGCATGGCCCGTCCTGCGCGGTGGTGACGGATATGACCATCAGCCCGGTGACGTTGCGTGCGGATCTGCCGCATTTTACGATTGAATGAAGATTCAGGGAGGAAGATTTTTATGAACGGGAAAATAGTTATTGTCCTGGCGGAAGGTTTTGAGGAAATCGAGGCCGTCACCCCAATCGATGTTCTGCGCCGGCTGGGTGTGGTGCTGACGATTGCCGGACTTGACTCCCTGCAGGTGACCGGTTCGCACGGCATCGGATTGCGTGCGGATTGTCTGCTTGCCGACATCCCGGCATCAGAGATCGGGATGCTGGTGTTGCCAGGCGGCATGCCCGGTTCGAAATATCTGCGTGACAGCGATCTGGTGATCGGGTTGTTGCGGAAAGTCTATGCGGCGGGAGGATATGTCGCCGCGATATGTGCCGCGCCGATCGCGCTGGAGCGTGCCGGGCTCATCGATGGGAAGAAGGTGACTTCGTATCCCGGTGTGAGAGAACAGTTGGGCCGTTCCATATATACCGGCAATATGGCGGAAGTCGATGGGCGTATCATTACCGGCATGGGGCCGGGTGCGTCGTTTGAATTTACCCGGCGTCTGGCGGAGGCGTTGGGAAAAGGCCGTGAAGCGGCTGAAACTTTTGAAGCAATGTTGGTGAAGTAATCATATTATGAGTTTTGCGATTCTGAAAAAATGTTCGTCAACCCGTGCCCGGCGTGGGCAGCTGACTACGCCGCATGGGGTTATCAATACTCCGATTTTTATGCCGGTGGGTACCCGCGGTACGGTTAAAACCATGTCGCCGGATGACCTGATCGCGTTGGACGCGCAGATTATCCTTGGCAATACCTATCATCTGTTTCTGCGCCCCGGAATGGAGATCATGCGGGCGGCGGGTGGTTTGCACCGTTTCATGAACTGGCAGCGGCCGATTCTGACCGACAGCGGCGGGTTTCAGGTCTTCAGTCTGTCGTCGTTGCGTAAACTTAAGCCGGAAGGCGTGGAGTTTGCCTCGCACATTGATGGGTCTAAATTTTTCCTCGGGCCGCGCGAATCAATGGCGATCCAGCGGACGCTTGGTTCGGATATCGTCATGGCTTTCGACGAGTGCACCCCCTATCCGTGTTCCCACGAGCAGGCGGAGAAGTCGCTGGAGATAACCACGCGCTGGGAGACGATCTCGCGTGAACAGCCGCTCGATCCCGGACAGCAGTTGTTCGGGATTGTACAGGGATCGGTCTATGAGGATCTGCGGATCAAGTCGGCCGAGGCGCTGGTGAAGATCGGATTTGAAGGTTACGCTATCGGTGGTCTGAGCGTGGGAGAGCCGGAAGAGGAGATGTATAAATGTATCGACTGGGTGGCTCCGGTACTGCCGGAGGATAAACCGCGCTACGTGATGGGCGTGGGTACTCCGCGGCAGCTGGTCGAAGGAGTGGCGCGCGGTATCGATATGTTCGATTGCGTGATCCCGACGCGTCTGGCACGGCACGGCAGTGCCTATGTGACCGGCGGCGGTACCATTCCGGTCAAGGCCGGGCGCTATGCCATGGACTTCACTCCGCTTGATGAAAACTGCCAGTGCTATACCTGCCGCAACTTTACGAAGGCCTATCTGCGCCATCTGCTGAATGTCGGCGAGATTTTGGGTATGCGGCTGATAACCTATCACAATCTGCACTTCTTCCTCAACCTGATGCGCGAAGTGCGCGAGGCATTGGAAAACGGCACATTCCCGGAATTGCGAGCGCGCTATGCCAATGCCGATTAAACGGTTTTGCCGCGGGCGTACCGGGTGAGAAAACGGTCGAGCTGATTGATGAATTCCTGGCGGTCTTTTGCCGAAAAAGGGGCAGGGCCGCCGGATACTTCGCCTGCGCTGCGCAGTTCATCCATAAGGTTGCGCATTGCCAGCTGGTCTTTGATGTTGGCCTGGGTATAGAGTTTGCCGCGCGGATTGATGGCGGTGGCGCCGCCGCTGACGGCGCGGTCTGCCAGCGGGATGTCGGCGGTGATGACCAGATCGCCGGGCTGGATTTCGTCGACGATGCGGTCATCGGCGGCATTGAAGCCGTCTTTCACCACCAGACACGAAAACAGTTCCGACTGCGGTAGGCGCATCGGCTGGTTGGCTACCATGGTAACCGGTACTTTCACCCGTTCCGCCGCGCGGAACAACACTTCTTTCAACATTGCCGGAAACGCATCGGCATCGACCCATATATGCATATGAACTCCATATTCCAAAATTACTTTTTACTTCTAAAAATAGCTTGAAAACCTTAAAAATGCAAGAGCCGAACATGGATCATGTTATGAGACTAAATTTCAGACAGGATAAAGCCATCCATGATAAGACACCCAGAACGTCCTGCCGTCTTCCTTCTTATAATTACATGTCAAAATAGTTATTAGTAGATAATCCCAGGGTACTGCTGCCGGTTCTATTGGGTCCGCATTGATTAAAAATAAAAAACGGAGGCGGCTTGCAAATTTCTGTTCGTAAGAATATAGTTTGCATGAGATATTAATTCGGGATGGGATATAATGGCGTTTAAATTTTATTGCCGCAACTGCAATCAGAAGCTGGAAGCTTCACCGGAGCTTTACGGGGAAGAGATCATCTGTCCGAAGTGTTCACTGGCGATCCGCATTCCCAATCCCCTGCAGATGATGGAGTCCCGGCCGGAAAAACTTTCCGATACCACGATGGCATGTCCATTGTGCGGATACCCCCGAATCGACCTCCCCGCCGCACCCTATGGTGAGGCGGTGTGCGGCAATTGTCTGAACAAGATTCCGCTCAGCGAGCCGCCGCCGGACCGCCTGACGCATCAGCTTCCCGCTCTGCCGGATTATTATCTGGTACGCAAGCTGGGGGAAGGGGGCAGCGGCAGTGTTTACGAGGCCCGGCAGATCAAGTTGGACAACCGCAGCGTGGCGGTAAAACTTTTGACGGCGGAGATAACTACCCGCGACCCGCTTGCAACCGAGATATCGGCGCTGGTCCGGCTTTCGCATCCGTATATTGTGCGGATCTTTGACGCGGTTGAGCATGAGCAGACCCGCGGAATCGTTATGGAGCTGGTGACCGGGCCGCACTGTGAACCGGTGAGCCTGCGCAATATCCTTGATGCCAACGGCGGCAAACTTTCGCCGGAGGCTGCACTTCATACTGCTTTGACCATTGCCAACGCGCTGGAGTACGCCCATCGCCAGAATGTGTTGCATCTTGACCTGAAACCGGAGAATATTCTGGTTGACCACCTGGGGATGATCCGTATAGTCGATTTTGGTATCTCACGTTTTAAACAGCCGCCGGAGCCGGGCAAACCGGCAGGGCAGATGCTGACCGCGGCGCAGGAGGTTTTCGGTACTCCCGGCTATGTTGCGCCGGAACGCAGCATGGCGTCGGAGCCGCCTTCGCCCCGGATGGACATCTATTCGCTGGGCGCTGTCTTTTATGAGATGTTGACCGGGAAAATTCCCGGTGGGCGTTTTCAGCTGCCGACTGAGATCAATGCTTCCATGCCGAAATGTTTGGACGCGGTAATAGAGTTTTCGCTCAACCTGCATCCCGAGAAACGTTATGCCGGTATGACGGCGATGGGTGAGGCGCTGAACGAGGCGTTGAAGATCGTCCGTGCTGGTGCCGGGTTTGCGGTGCCGGCAAAATTAAGTTCCGCCACCGAGAATACCATGCGCATTCGGCGTCCGGATGTCAAGGTGTCAAAAAACAAGAAGAGTTTTTCATTTAACGAACGGGTATCCGGGGAAAGTGGATCGCCGTACCGTATGCTTGGTGCTTTTGCTATTGCCTGTCTGGTGCTGGGAGTGGTTATTTTTGTGATCGTCGCTCTTTCCGGCAAGAAAACACCTACGCCTGAGATAAAAACTCCGATAGCGGAGGTGACGGATATAGCGGCCGCAGATTCCGGCAAGGTTGTTGACAAGCCCGCTGTTCCATCGACTGAAGCGGTGGCGGAGGCGATGTTTAAAGAGAGTGTGGCGTTGTTTGACGGTAAAGCGGTGCCGCGGGATGTAGTCAAGGCGTTGGAGTTGCTGCGTCGGGCCGCGGAAAAGGGTTCCATCCCGGCCTGTACCATGCTTGGCGAACTCTATTTTTATGAAGAATATGGGCTGGAAGACCCCGGCCGGGCATTGGCGTATTTTCGCAAAGCGGCGGAAAGCCGGGATGCCGGAGCGCTTTACAATCTGGGCGAGTGTTATTATTATGGAAGATGCGGGGTGGACAGAGATTATGACCAGGCCGTGAAATATTACCAGCAGGCGCTGGAAAAAAACAGTGTCGAGGCGGCTTATGCGTTGGGGCGCTGTTACGAGCGTGGTCATGGCGTGATACGTAACTCGGCCAAGGCGATGTTGCTTTTCCGGCAGGCCGCCGCCGGAAACTACGGTCCGGCCAAAAGTGTGCTGGCATCGGAAAAAAATTCAGACCGGAATGATGAAAAATAATCCTCCGACTTCTTCTTTTTCGCTCGACCTGTCCGGCGTCAAACCCGGAGAAACCATCACCGTCGGGCGCGACGAACACTGTGATATTGTTCTCCCCGATCCGGATGTGTCATCCGAACACCTGAAGATCGTGGTGAAGGAGGATGGGGTTTTTATCCGCGACATGCAGTCGCGCCACGGCGTGATGGTGAATCATAAGACCTTCAGCGGTTTGCGTCGGCTTAACCGTAATGATGTGGTTTCCTTGCCCAAACACGATTTTGTCATCCGCCTTCCAGAGAATCCCTGTTTTTGCGGCTGTCGCCTTTCGTTGGACCGTGTTTCGGTGCAATTTGGCGAGAAAGAAATTCTTAAGAATATTTCGATGACGGTAATGCCGGGGGAGTTTGTCGGAGTGGTCGGGCCTTCCGGTTGCGGAAAATCAACGCTTATCAAAGTCCTTACCGGTGCGATCAGTGCGACTTCCGGCAGTGTCAAGCTCAACGGCAAGGCTGCGGACAACGATACATTACGCCACCGGACCGGTTATCTGCCCCAGTCCGTAATCGTTCATGACCGGCTTACTCCGGCGGAATCTATTGATGACGCACGACGGTTGTTTGCCTCCGGCATCGAAGCAGATGTCGATACTCTACTGGAGGTCGTCGGGTTGTCCGGTACGGCCGGGAGGCAGCTTAATGCCACGCTTTCCGGCGGACAACAGAAGCGGGCAGGGCTGGCGCAGGAGCTGCTGTTTATGCCGGAGCTGCTCTGTCTCGACGAGGTCACCAGCGGTCTTGACCCCCAAAGCGAACGTGATTTGATGCTGCTTTTTCGCGGGCTGAGCAATCAGGGAAAGACATTGTTGTGTATAACCCATTATCCAGAGCGGCTGGTGCTTTGCGATAAGCTGGTGGTGCTGATGCAGGGGCGGCTGGTTTTTTTCGGAACCCCTGCCGAGACCATGAAGCATTTTGGTATCGATTCCCTGGAAAATCTTTACAGTCGTCTCAATGCGTATGATTCCGAGTTCTGGCTGGAACGTTATCGTCCGGTTCCCGAAGACCCGGTTTCTTCCGATGACGCGGGGGGCGTAGCTGTCGGAAGGCATGGTGCGTGGCGGCAGTTTCCGGCATTTGCCGCACGATATTTCCGGATCATGTTCCGGTCGCGTGCCGAATTGATATTCAACCTGCTGCAGGGAGTGCTGATCGGCTTGTTGATCGGTTTCTGTTTTGGCGGCAGACCGGATGACGCCGGGGCGGGTGAACTGTTGTCGCGCGATACCAAGCTGGTTTTTTCATTAGTGTTGGCGGCGATCTGGACGGGGACGACGGCCTCCATCCGCGAGATCGTCAAGGAACGGGTTTTGCTCGGACATGAGGGACGGCGTGGGATTAGTTCCGTCTCTTGTTTTATGGCAAAGATGTCGGTTCTGCTGTTGCCGGCATTGATCTGTATTCTGATCGTAGGTGCCATAGTCAAGGCATGGACCGGTATTCAGGCGGGTGGTGTGGAAATTTTCGGCCTTTTGGCGCTGACATCCGCCGCTTCCGTGGCGCTGGGGCTGCTGCTTTCGGCATGGTGTTCGACTCAGGAGAAAGCTTTAAGTATTCTGCCGGTAGTGATTATCGGTTTGATAATGTTTTCCGGCGGGATCCAGGAACTTAAAGGTTCCGGTGCCGCTTTAGCGCGCGGCGGTTGTTACGCATACTGGGCATATGAAGCGGCGCGAAATACGCTTGATAGCGAACCTGTCTCCGCATATGAAAAACCGGTGGTCTCTGGAATGCATAATAAGCGCGAAAAGACACCTCTTTGCCTCTGGATGTTGATCGGGCATTGTTGCATTTTTGTCGCCGGAGGCGTTTACGGCCTGCGACGCATCACTCGTTGATAAATCTTTAACTCCTTGCAATTCAGTATCTTGCTTGTTTGGGGCATGGTTATTGTATGATAAATTACAAATTTGTTATTAAATGTTGTAAATTTTCAATATTGTTGATGTTTTGTGCGTGATGACAATAATGTCATAATGATTTAAGTTGTTGTCTATTAGTTGATTATGGCTGTTTTTTCTGTTTTGGCATGGGTTATGCTAATTAAAAGCGCAAGTTTTTAAGACACGGGTTAATGATTACGTTATTGACAAAAAGAGAGGCATGAATGAAACTAGTAACCGCTTACATCAAGCCGGAGCGTCTCAACGCTGTTAAACAAGAATTGTACAAACGTGATATTTTTAAAATGTCGGTCACCAATGCATTGGGGTGTGGCCAGCAGAAGGGATACCACGAATCTTACCGTGGGGTGGATGTGGAAGTCAATCTGCTCAAGAAAGTGCGTATTGACATTGCTGTCAACGACAATTTTGTTGCCCAGACTGTTGAAGCCCTGATTGCCGGGGCCAGAACCGGTCAGATCGGTGACGGTAAGATTTTCGTCACCAACCTTGAAGAGTGCATCCGGATCAGAACGGGTGAGAACGGTACGGAAGCTATTGGTTAACGCATTTTTTGGTAAGAAAGGATAATAAAATGAGCAGATTTAAGTTTCCCATGATGATGATGTTGTTAATTGCCGGGATCACGGCTTTTGCCGCAGATGCTCCGGCTCCCAAAGTATCTCAGGAGATGTTCACCATCAATAACGTCTGGATGATGATCGCCGTATTTATGGTGTTTATCATGAATCTAGGATTCGCCATGATTGAAACCGGCTTGACCCGGGCAAAAAACTCCGTCAATATTCTTTTCAAGAACATGATTATTCCGGCGCTGGGTTTGCTGACCTATGCTTTGGTCGGTTTCAGCCTGATGTATCCTGGCACCTCATGGGTTTGCGGTAAATTTCTGGGGTTTGCCGGTTTCGGACTGCACTGTCCGGAAGGCGCTGCCGGGGCGATTGATTATGCCGGCGGCAACTATACCTATTGGACTGACTTTCTGTATCAGGGCATGTTTGCCGCAACCGCCGCGACGATTGTTTCCGGCGCGGTAGCCGAACGTATCAAGTTCAACAGCTTTATCATTTTCTCCACCATATATGTTGCGGTGGTCTATCCGATCCTCGGCTCCTGGGGCTGGGGCAAGGGCTGGTTGGACGCCATCGGTTTCCACGATTTGGCCGGATCGACCTTTGTTCACTCCATCGGCGGCTGCGGTGCTCTCGCCGGAGTAATGCTGCTTGGACCGCGTATCGGTAAATATGTCAACGGCAAGGTTAAGCCCATCATGGGGCACAGCATGCCGCTGGCGACCATCGGTACGTTTATCCTCTGGTTCGGCTGGTACGGATTTAACGGCGGCTCGGTGTTCTCCGCCGACCCCATGGGTGTTTCATATGTATTTGCCACTACGACGATGGCTGCCTGCGCCGGTATGGTTAGCGCGATGCTTACTTCCTGGTTCGTCAATAAGAAGCCTGATCTGTCGATGGTTCTCAACGGTTGCCTGGCCGGTCTGGTGGCTATTACCGCCGGCGCCGATACCGTATCCATCACGGCTTCGATTATCATCGGTCTCATCGGCGGTGTACTGGTCGTATTTTTTGTCCTGTTCTTTGATAAGGTACAGTTGGATGACCCTGTCGGAGCGTTGTCCGTCCATCTGGTAAACGGCGTATGGGGAACTCTGGCGGTTGGTATCTTCAGTGATAAGTACAGTTTCATGTCTCAGTTGATCGGTTCCGCCGCGATCTGCATCGTCAGCTTCATCTGTGCATATGTGATCTTCTTCGTCCTGAAGAAGACGATAGGCATCCGCGTCAGCGAAGATGAAGAGACCAAAGGTCTTGACCTGGGTGAGCATGGTATGGAAGCCTACGGCGGTTTCCAGATCTTCATCACGCAGTAATAGTTTAATACAACAGCGAAAAGCGCGGCTTCCTGCGAAGCCGCGCTTTTTTTGTTTCTAGAAGTAAACTTAGACTAGTTCAGACTTTAACTG
>QKAL01000050.1 GCA_003246475.1 Lentisphaerota bacterium | reverse complement strand
CTTGCCCGCCAATTACTTTTACCTTTCGAAAAGCCACGCTGTCATGCCAAACGCACACGGTATCTTTTTTGCCGTTATTCACCAGTGTGCCCGGCGTAGCCAGATGCCAACCATTTTTGCCGCTCTTGTCAATCTGAGCAAAACCATTTATCGCCGGAACACAACCGTTTATAGACAGATTGCGGTACTCCACCCACGTTGGAACGGTTTTTTTATCTGCGCCAAACACCTGATTACTCCGCAACCAGACCGTCACCTCGCCATCTCCACCTGGGATAAATGAAAATTCCAGCGGAATCCATTCTCCATCCTTTACCAGTGCAGGGTGGACGACACGCAGATAACACTCTTTATTTTCGCCCATCCAGGTGGGATTTTCCAGACGAATCTTACCTTGCGCAATTCCCGGCATTACCACAACTTTTGTTTTCGCCCCGTCAATATCAATACACGGTTCATGTGCGATATCGGCATAGGTCATCCCTCCACATCCCAGAGATAAAACAATACATAGAAATAATTTTAACATTTCAGTTCCTCCTATTTGCTCGAGTCCATCAACCTCAGACGTCCCCAACGCTTGCAGTTAACATAATTATCCTCGCCACCCTGCCATACGATCTGGGATTTGCGCCGGGTATTAACCACGTCACAATCATCAAGTCCCAAATCCAGACCGATTTCGGTTCCCGGCTGCAATTTCACCAGCCCGCTGCTATTCGGCGTAATTTTCCCCTGCAATTGATAACCTTTCTCGGTCTTTCGACCGAAGAAAAAGGCAGTAGCGGTTTTTCCTCCATTTGGATACGTTACACGACATGGTGCAAATTTTGGGGACAGCGATGGTATAACAAAAATTTGCTCTGTCCGGTCACGCTTGGCGGAGACATCACCAGGCAGTCGAAAATCGACAAACAACTCCAGATTATCATAATCGACAAGATGATCTTTAACTGATTGGGGGGCAACTACCAAGGCATTATCGGTTACATCAATCTCCAGATATATGCCATCCGCCCGCCAACCACTTTTGATAATCGCACTCAAATCCTGCGGACCACGCCAATGTTCCCACGCATCGGGAAACATCGGATTAGGTTTCCCGATCATCACGCGATCGACTTTATCTACTTGAGCCGTCAATAAATTGGGGAAATTGTTTAACCCGTCTTTCAACAGATTCACGGAGCCGTTGATCATCGGCAGATCAAGCAGCAATCCATCGCTGTGGATGTTTTCCTGCCAGGTAAAAACCAGCCCATCCGTTGTACCAATTTTAATATCAACTTTATAATCGCCGCGGGCTGCCCCAGCCGGAATTGCAATCTCAAATGGGAATTCCCCAGATTGCCGGCCCGCTAATTTTACCTGTTCTGGCAGCTTAATCTGCCAGTTGGGCGGAACGACACAGCTCAACGAGAAAGTCGTTTCCCGGCTGAACGGATTTGAAACGGTTACTTTTCCAGACATTGTTGCCCCCGGCGTCATTTTTTTCGGCCATTCCATCCGGGCAATCTCAGTACCGGAAAAAGTCGCCGGAACATTCAGAACATAAACCGGAGCGGGGCCAATATTCAACCGCAACATACCATCTTCCGGTTTGACAATGCGGCTATTACCGAGGTAATCAAGCACTTCCACCGGAACGGCGCATGGGAATACTGCCATTGAGTCGCAAGCAGCAAAGACCGCCGCATTAAATTTACCATTCTCAAGACTCACCAGCGCTCCAATGGAATCAGGAATCCCGACAGAAAAATTACTGGCGGATTTATAACCATTCAATACTTTTGTTAAAGCGGCAAATGCCACCCCTTTGTTATTAGGCGCACCGATCCAGCCGCTCCCATGGAAGAAAAATTTTTCTGCACCTCCCAGCAGATGGGTAAAAACCGTCTGCATCTCCCATTTCGCACTCATATCTTCCTGTACCGTGATAGTAACGCCAGGGAAAAACTCTTTTCCATGCAACTTGACGAACTCTTCCATGCTCATCGGTTTTTGTCCATTGCGGCGGAATGGAATCATAAATCCGGCCTCTGTCCCCCATACGGGAATGGGTTTTCCGGCAGCCTTATCCATTTCCTTTTTTGCAATGGCTATCTGATTACGTTTATGCCATTCAATCGGGCTGCTATAATTGTAATCGTGTAACGACATCACCTGCATCAACGGTCCGATCTTCTGCTCTATCAGCGATCGATTCCAGTCAATGAACCCGGGACAGCCGACACCTGCCACGACTATCGCCGCAGGGTCTTCCTCCTGTTGCACCTTACGCATCACTCTCTGCATGTCTACATATTGTTTGGGCGTGCCGAAAAAGATAGAACCGGGTTCGTTCCAGAGTTCGTAGGCATCGATCTTGCCTTTGTAACGGCGGAATAGCTCTCGCAAAAAAGCCTCGAATAACTTCATATCTTTGGGGGCGGCAGTAAAAAACAGTTTCGTCCCCTGAACCTCCGCTACCGCCCTGCTGACGCCACCATACTGCATCATCCGCCGAACGCGTTCCTGATGATCTTGCGGCGCGGAACTCGCCCACGCAGGCGGCCCAAACAGGCAAAATAAAATTTTATGTCCATCGGCCCGGGATTCCGCCACCAAGTGGTCCAGAAAATCCCAATAATACTCCCCGGGCGCCGGATTCATTTCCGCCCAATGGTTGGCCGTATCCCACAACCGTACCCACTTATAGCCGAGACTGGAGCCATGCCCGTGCTGATATTGCAGATATTTCCCATCATGTCCGCAAATCGGATAACTCTCCGACAACTCGGCAATCGGCGGAACTTTGACGGTCACCCCAAAGTCGTTCCGCCGTTCAAAGACAGTTTTCCCTTTACCGTCTTTAACCGTTACTTCCGCAGCAAAGACTCCGCACTGTTTCAAATCCGTCCGGAAATCAGCAGTAGTCAACGCTGCCGAAGAGCGAATCTTGCGGTTCTCTTTAAAGATTTCCTTGCCGGTAAAGGCCTCAAAAACACGCACTGTGCAGTTATAAATATCCGGTTTCCCCGCTGGGATTGACAGTTGCATCTTCAGCGGTCCGACCGGACGATAGAGTTGTTGTCCGATGTCGGCAAAAAAGATCATATTCTCCTTTTCATAACTGTGCGTTGGACGGCGAACGATCTTTGCTTCCAGTGAATTTTCACACGGCATGTAGAAAGTCAGGCCGTTTGCATTGGAGAAATCTTCTCCTTTGGACAAACGTTCTATCTCCTGCGGGGTAAGCGCTCGGTCAAACACCATGATCTCATCCATTGCCCCTTGGAACTGACAACTGCCGTGCATGTTGGCTCCAATCCAAAAACGCGACGCCAGATCCATTTCAATTTCACCGGGAAGATCACGGCTGCCGACCAGCTTTCCGTCAACATACATCGATAGTTTGCGATTTTCCCAAGTCACCGCCAATTGATACCAGCGTCGGTGTTCAATGACCGGTCCGTTAATTGTAACATTTCCTTCGGGAGTTTCAGCAATACAGACCAACTGACCTCTCCGATAAAAGTCGAGTTCTTTTTTTGCGCCGGATTGGGCATCCGGCGGAAAAACGATGATTTGCATCCGGGTATACTTCTTTAACATCCCGGAGCTGCTGTCTATCGGATAACCAACCGCAATGTCAAACAGGGCATTCCACCAGAAATAGTTGCCGGGTAAATGGTTGAAGTTGGCTACAAAACTTCCCTTTTTACCGTTTATGAACGAAGCCGGAGCATTATCAAAAAAAATGGATCGCTCCAAATAGGCATGACCGTAATAATCGTCAAAATAATTTAATTTGACTGCCTGGCCATTTACCCCTTTGATGTATTCCGGCTTGAATGTAGACACTGGTTTTTCCGTTTTTCCCTCTGATTCTCCCCCCGCAAGAGAAACAGAGAGTACAGCCAACGCGGCAAGGAATATAATTTGGGATCTTTTCATAATACCCTTTTGATATTAAATTTTATAATGAAATATTAATTTACTTAGGATTTGTTCAGAAACAACCGTTACACTTACACGATTCCGGCGACGACTCCATATCGTGCAAATTATAAAGTTAATTCATTTACGGCTCCTTAGTCATTATTATAACTTGTCCATTCGCCGCGCGGTTGTGTCCAAGTACCACCAGCCCCAAAAGTATCGGTCAGTTTCTTTGATTCCGCATGACCATCGCAATAGTTAAATGAAACTTTCTTTGAATGGGGAGTTGGATTCCAGGCCGTGGCCTCATACTCATACATCCCCATGAGAGTTGTGCCACCGGCTCCGCCAATAAAGCTGCCGGGATTATGATAATCGGAAACCATAATGGTATTACCGGCAACTTTGCCAAGTCGTCCGGACCATAATCCAATATACCCCCACCCGCTGGTCGCACAGTAGGTTGCAATCCCGGTAATGTAGTCGCTACCTCCAAATTTGGGACATCCGGCGGCGGCTGATTTACTTGCCTCACCGCCATTAAGAAAAGCATTAAGCGCATATGAGCGGATATAAGTCCCGGCAGCGCGTTTGCCTTTATCTGCCGGGCATTCCATTGTGGGAATATTTCTGGTTACTGCAGTATTTCCAGCCGCTTGGTTGTTTGGAAGCATAATGCCGAGATAAGAGGCAATAGCCCGGTCCCAGCTTGATGCCATTCGTCCATTTTGCCCGGCTGCAGTCCCTATCGGCAGATAATCGTTAAAATCACCAGCATATTGGATCATTGCAGAAGCAATCTGCTTCTGATTGCTGACACATTTGATGTTTTTTGCAACATCTCTGGCTCTGTTCAGCGCCGGCAATAGCATGGCCGCCAGTATGGCTATGATAGCTATAACAACTAGCAATTCTATTAGTGTAAATGATTTGATTCTCATGGCAACCTCCTTGATATTTGTGTTTATGGTTTCCTTTGGATCATTTTTGCTCATACTGCTTTCTCTTATAATATGACTCGCATACTCCGTGGCATAATTAACACGGCCAATACGCTGGATCTGCTCAATGGTCTGACTGCTGAAACTCCCGTCGAGATAAATTCCGACATTGAAGGTGAAGTATCCCAGCTCCGCGTCGGAATAAACTGGTGGAGGAATCAGCCCGGGATTATCCGGGTTCGCAACAGCCTCGAACCGATGATCCGGCGGCAAATAGTCACCTGGCGCTCCCCCCAATGCCCAGAACGCGTCTATTGGCAACAGTGCATGCCACTGGCACCCCAGCCCCGGAGTCAATGCCATCTCCGGCAGACAAGTAGTATAATTCTTATCCCGCCCCAGACGTAGACGTCCGTCAATCAGCACCTCGGCCTCTCCCGGCAAATAATCGTTATATTCACAACATTCATAAGGCTT
>QKAL01000094.1 GCA_003246475.1 Lentisphaerota bacterium | reverse complement strand
TGAAAGATAATGGCGGTAAAACCGCCGTGGATAATGCCAGAACTACTCCTATGCGTGAGTTTCTTGGAAAAAGAGGTGGACGAGCAGGTAATGAATTGTAATTTTGCCGTCTGGGATATCGGATAACCTTAATCTTTTTTTATTCGATTCTTGAATTATTGTGAAAATACTTTATATTTGCTTAAGTTTCTTGATTGATAGTAAAGAAAAGTGGAAAGACGATGAAATACCAGTTTGGGGAAAAATTGCGGGAGGTGCGCAAACGCTCCGGGATGACCATGAAGGAAGTGGCGGATCTGGCCGGGGTCAGCGAAAGTCTGATTTCGCAGATTGAGCGCAACCGTATTTCCCCGGCCATTGATACGCTGCTTGATTTGGCGGAAATCCTCCATATAGATATGGATTATCTGTTCAAGGATCTGCATCGCGAGAACAAGATGAACGTGGTACGGCTCAAGGAACGGCGCAAGCTGGTGCAGAACGGAGTGACGCTCGAACTGCTTTCGCGGACGCCGGAGATCGAGGATGCCGAGCACGGTATTGAGGCGTACTTCATGGAGGTCGCTCCAGGGTGCGAAAGCGGCAGCGACGTCTATGGGCATCAGGGCAAGGAACTGGGGACGATCATTGCCGGGAGCGGAGAGCTGCATCTGGGCCATCAGACCGTCAAGCTCAAGGCGGGCGACAGTGTGTCGTTTGCTTCGGATTGTCCGCATAAATTCAAAAATATCGGAAAGACAACTCTACAGGCATTTTGGGTGATAACGCCGCCCAAGATGTGGAAGTAAATATAACCGGGGGTGCCCGGAAAGGAATGACATAATGGGAAAAACTATTGCACAAAAGATTTTTGACCGTCATCTCGTCAACAAGCCGTTTGGCGATGAGATCAACGTGTTGCGGCTTGACGCCGTTTTCTGCCATGAGATCACTACCCCGATCGCCATCAACGATCTGGTGTCTCGCGGTAAAGACCGCGTGTTCGACCCGACCAAGATCAAGGCGGTGATCGACCATGTGACTCCGGCCAAGGATTCCAAGACTGCCGAACAGGGCAAGATTTTGCGCGACTGGGCCAGAAGAAACAATATCAAGGATTTCTTTGACATCGGCCGTAACGGTGTATGCCACGCCATATTTCCGGAGAAGGGCTTTGTCCGTCCGGGCTATACGGTAATCATGGGTGACTCTCACACCTGTACCCATGGCGCTTTCGGCGCGTTTGCCGCCGGGGTTGGTTCGACCGACCTGGAAGTCGGCATCCTCAAGGGCGTTTGCACGTTCAAGGAACCGAAAACGATCAAGATCGTTCTTAATGGCAAGCTGCAGGAAGGCGTCTATTCCAAGGATCTTATCCTGTTCATCATCAAGGAACTGACGGTTAACGGCGCGACCAATATGGTCATGGAGTTTACCGGTCCGGTGATCGATGCTATGAGCATGGAATCGCGCATGACGCTGTGCAATATGGCGATCGAAGCCGGTGGTACCTGCGGTGTCTGCTATCCGGACATGGTTACTGTCGACTACCTCTGGCCGTTCATCAAGAACGATTTCGCTTCCAAGGAAGCGGCGCTCAAGGAGTACAGCCAGTGGGTTTCCGATGCCGATGCCGAATATCATGAAGTGCGTGAATACGATGTTACCAAGCTTGAGCCGATGGTTACCTACGGCAACAAGCCGGACCAGGTCAAGACCGTGCGCGAAATGGAAGGCGCTCCGGTCGACCAGATCTACATCGGGTCCTGTACCAACGGGCGTATTGAAGATTTGCGTATTGCCGCAGCCGTGCTCAAGGGTAACAAGATCAGCGACAATGTTCGCGGCATTGTTTCCCCGGCGACCCCGGCAATTTTCTCGCAGGCGTTGGCCGAGGGGCTCATTGCGATTTTCCAGGATGCCGGTTTCTGCGTGACCAACCCGACCTGCGGCGCGTGCCTTGGCATGAGCAATGGTGTGTTGGCTAACGGCGAAGTCTGTGCCTCCACCACCAACCGGAATTTCACCGGTCGTATGGGGAAGGGCGGTACGGTACACCTGATGAGTCCGGCCACGGCGGCGGCTACCGCCATTACCGGCAAGATCACCAATTCGCCGCTGTTCAAGAAATAATCAGAGATAGGGAATTACATATATATGAAGAACTTCAAAGGAAAAGTATTGTTTCTGGATCGGTCCGACATCAATACCGACGAGATCATCCCGGCAAAATATTTGACGGAGAGCTCCAAGGAAGCGTTGAAGCCGTTCCTGCTCGAAGACCTGGAACTGGCCGGATTCAATCCGCGTACCGACATCAAGGGCAAGGCGGTCATCGTGACCCGCGCCAACTTCGGTTGCGGCTCCTCCCGCGAACACGCGCCGTGGGCGCTGGAAGTCAACGGCATCAACGTAGTGCTGGCCGAGAATTTTGCCCGTATCTTCCGCCAGAACATGTACAACTGCGGCATGATGGCGATTGAGTTGCCGAAGGAACAGATCGACATGTTGTTCAAGAAATATTCCGGCAAGGATTGCGAGATCGAAGTGGACCTCGCCAAGTCAATCATCACGGTTGCTGCCGGTTCGGACAAGGATCAATTGCAGGTTAAGATCGCTGATTTCGACAAGTGTCTGGTGGAAGCCGGCGGCTGGGTCGAATACGCCGACAAGAACTATTGATATTTGGATTGCCAGTTCTAGGTGTCCGGGACGTTGTTCCGGGTGACTCCGGTTGTCCTTCATTTTATGTGAAGGCAGCCGGATGTTTCTTTTTCAAATCTATATCAGGGGGCAAAAGTGTATTACAATAAAATCTTGTTGACAGTGTTTATGATTCTCCTGTTACTTATGTCTTTTTTGTTTTCTTTCCTGTTCTTTCCTGAAGTTTTTCCATCATCTTTAGTGATAAAATATCATCCATCTGCGGTTCGGGCTGTTGAAGCTACTCTGAATGAATGTCCCTGTTGTCTTGGATACACGAAAAGACAATATAGTACGGATGATATTATAAGAATGTTAAGGCATACTAATGTTGGTGTACAAATAAGGGGCGTAATCATTATTTCATATTTTCCGCACGATAAAAGTCCGCGTCTGCTGCGTGAATTGGTTGGCCGTATTTTAGTTATGAAGGCGTTACCGATTTACAAATATGAATTTTCTCGTGCTGTCTTATCGTTCGATAATAAAGATACGTATCCATATATCAAGAAATTTCTGGAATCCTCAGACCCGGACGTCCGGTTTATGGGTCTGAGGTGTATGTATAAAAATTTTCCTGACAAGATGAAATATTTGAGGGAAGGAATAAATTGCTCTAATGGTGAGATAAGGGACTATGTTGTCAGTCGATGCATTAGTTTGACTGATGAGGAGAAGAATCAAATCACCCCTTTGATTGTCACCGCCTATAAAAAAAACAACCGTGTAATAAAAAAAATTTTTGATCACTATTTTGAATACTTTGATAAACTTCCGCAACAAAATGATATATTGCTTGAGATCTTGAAAGATCCTGAAACAACCGATCATATTTTCTGCTTTACCTTGGCAAAAATTTTAAGTAGGAGTAATCCAGAAAGCATCGGTTATGGGAAATCTCTATTCAGTCTTATCCGCGATTCATCTCCAACCCGAAAAGGTTATATCCGGAAAATTCTTTCTGAAGGATACCCCGTTCATTCAACTATCCTTTGCCAGGTGTTAAGTATTGAGGATCATCCGGTACTTATGGACTCAAAGTTGCCGCAACAGGAGTTGAATGTATTATTTCTCGGCCTTACTCCGTTGGATTATGCAACTTTATTCGGGGATAAGTCGCTCGCTGATTTTTTGCTGAAAAACGGTTGTAAGACCGCGACCGAGTTGATAAATGAGCATAAAGGTACAGATGTTTCGATTGAAACGCCATATTATGAGCCTCAGCAAGCCTTATGGGACTCTTTATTTGTCCCTGAATTCCACATGTCGAAGTAACTTTCCATATTGGTTTCGGAATATTTTCCATATAGAAAAAGATTAATGGCAACTATTCCGTTAAGGTGCTATATTAGCATGATCAATTTAAGTCAGCCCAAACAGGGAGTCGAAGGAAATGAATGAAACGCCGCATCGGCGACGTCCGCGCTACGCCGGATCGCATCCTCGTCGTTTTGACGAGAAGTACAAGGAACTCAATCCGGAAAAGTATGCCGACGAGATCCGCAAGGTCATGGATCGCGGCCAGACTCCCGCCGGAATGCACCGTCCGATCTGCGTTGAAGAAATTCTTCGCGTTCTGGATCCGCAACCGGGAGAGATCGGTCTTGACGCCACGTTGGGATTTGGCGGACATTCCCGGGAACTTCTTGCCCGCATTATGCCAGATGGTTGCCTTTATGCCACGGATGTCGACCCGCAGGAACTGCCGCGAACCGAAGCGCGTCTGCGCGAATCCGGATATGATGAAAAGGTTCTTCGGGTACGCAAAATGAATTTTGCCGGAATCGCCAAATTGCTGATGGAGGTTGAAAACGGTTTCGACTTTATTCTGGCCGATCTCGGCGTATCTTCGATGCAGCTGGACAACCCCGACCGGGGATTTTCCTTCAAAAAGGATGGTCCACTGGATTTGCGGCTTAATCCCGAGCGTGGACAATCGGCGGCGATGTTGATCAAGTCGGCGTCGGAAGACGCTCTGGAGAAGATTTTACGCGTCAATGCCGACGAACCCCATGCGAGGGAAATTGCCCGCGCCGTTCACCGCGGCCGGGAAAATATCAATACTACGCTTGAATTATCCGAACTTATTCGCGAAACCCTGACGCCGCTGATTACCGGTGATCGTGATACCGAGATTACCAAAGCTTTGCAACGTACTTTCCAGGCGTTGCGGATTGCCGTAAATGACGAGTTCAGTGCACTGGAACAATTTTTGCGCTCTTTGCCCGCAGTGCTCAAGCCCGGCGGACGGGTGGCGATCCTGACCTTTCACTCCGGCGAAGACAACCGGGTGATCCGGGCCTTCGAGGAGGGGCTTGATGCTGGATTTTATACCGCGATATCGGTGGAACCGATCCGACCGTCAGGTAAGGAACGTTATGACAATCCGCGCTCGAAATGTGCCCGGCTGCGCTGGGCGTACAAGGCATGAGACAGGAAAAATGGGGGGATGGGAATGAGAAATATATTATTGCTGTTTGCCGTTGCATTCTTGGGCTGCAATGTCCTGGCCGATGGTAACTTGCCGGTACAAAATGA
>QKAL01000082.1 GCA_003246475.1 Lentisphaerota bacterium | reverse complement strand
GGAGATTCTTAACTGCGGCCATTTTTTAAAGACGGAAGCTGGCGCTTACTGGGATCATGAAAAAAATAAACTGTCGCACTTGTAATTTGAATCGGCGATAAAATGTAGAAATGTGTAGGTCTGACCCCGCGTGCTGTTCGACGGCTTTACCTTTTTCTGCTGCTTAATTCAGGAGTAATTTTCACCTATGCCAGTTGTCCGGCTTTCGGGGAGAACCGCACTCAAATGAAATATATGTCGGCATTTTCACTGTTTTTGCTGCGATATTTTTCGACCATATCGGCCAACGTGATCCCCTCCAGATAATCGCTGACAACGCGGTTCAAGCCACACCAGATTTCGCGAGTAGGGCAGGAACGGGAACGAATACAACCGTTACTGTTCTCCGTGCAATCAACTATGGACAGTCCGCCTTCGAGCGCCACGACGATCTCCCGCAGGGTGATTTTGTCAGGGGCTTTTTTCAAAATATAACCACCGTGTGCACCGCGCACCGAGCCGACCAGTTTAGCCGACCGTAAAGATATAATCAGTTTGCCGAGATATTTTTCCGAAAGTTCCTGTCTTGCGGCAATATCCTGCAACTGAATCGCCCGACAACCATGGGCCATTGCCAGTTCGAACATCAATCGCAGTCCGTAACGACTGCGGGTGGATAGTTTCATCGCGTCATATCCTTTCAGTCAGTAATCGTTGTACTAAAACGTCTATACAATAACCTCGTTTTTCCGATTAGCAAAGTATTCCGCGCGAGTCACACTTTTCTCAGTGCCTGTTCCAGGTCATCGATCAGGTCGTCGATATGTTCTAATCCGGTTGATACTCTGATCAGGTTTTGGGAAAGCCCTGCGGCGGCGCGAACATCTTCCGGCATTGAGACATGTGTCATTGTCCACGGGTGTTCGATCAACGATTCAACGCCGCCAAGAGATTCTGCCAAAATGAATAATCTCACTGAACTGAGCAGCCTGAATGCCTCCTCCTGTCCGCCTTTTACTCTAAAGGAAAAAGTGCCGCCGAAACCACTCATCTGGCGTAAGGCCAGCTCGTGTTGCGGATGACTTGGCAGTCCGGGGTGTAATACTGCTTCGATCTTTCGGTGTTGTTCCAGCCAGCGGGCCAAGGCCAAGGCGTTGCGGTTGTGGTACTCCATGCGCGGAGCCAAAGTCTTGATGCCGCGCAGCACCAGGAAGCAGTCGAAGGGAGAGGCGCAGTTTCCCAGTGCGTTCTGGTAGAACCCGATGCGTTCGGCAAGATGCGGATCGGTCATTATCAGTGCGCCGCCGACGACATCGGAATGACCGTTTATATATTTGGTGGTTGAATGGAGCACGATATCGATTCCCAGTTCCAGAGGTCGCTGAAAGTAGGGAGACAGAAAGGTGTTGTCGCATATGGTTATGATCTTGTGTTCCCGCGCAATGTCAGCTATTGCCCGCAGATCAAGCAGATTCATCAGTGGATTGGTGGGGGTTTCTGTCCAGATACCCCGGGTATCCGGGCGTATCGCGGTGCGCAGTCCGTCAAGATTACGCAAGTTTATAAAACTGACGTTCACGCCCCTTGCCGCAACGATTTTAGAGATGAGCCGGTAAGATCCGCCATAGATATCGTCGTGAACGATCAGGTGATCACCCGGTGAAAAGAGTTCCAACGCGGCGGCCTCCGCCGCCATGCCGGTTGCAAAGGCAAAGCCGTATTGTCCTCCTTCAAGTTCCGCCAGACATCTTTCAAGCGTTCGCCGGGTAGGGTTGCCGGAGCGCGAGTAGTCAAATTCTCCCGGCTGGTTGACTCCCTTAAAGGCAAAGGTTGACGTCTGGTATATCGGTGTCATTACCGCTCCATATGCCGGATCGGGCTGCTGTCCGGCGTGAATTGCCAGTGTCTCAAATTTCATAATATTCTCCTGTTTTCATATGCCTTCGCCCAGGTGGTTCAGGGCCAGGACTTCGACGATGTCATTGTCTTTAAGTATTTTTTCTTCCCATATTTCGTGTCGGATGATCCGATTGTTGATCGAGACCAGAGACCACATCAGATCATACCGCTGTTTGCTCATAAGATTGTATAATGTGCTGTTTTCTGGAATTTTTGTGTATTTGCCGTTAAAAAATATTCTCATGTATAACCCGCCTTTCAAGGTCGATCTGACCGTTTATCCTGCAGACAATCCGAAGATTGTGCCGAGGTCTTGTTAAGTTCCAAGATCCTGATAGAGGACCGATGACAGATAACGTTCTCCCGAGTCCGGCAGGATGGCGACGATCGTCTTTCCCGCAAACTCTTCCTCTTTGCTGAGTCTCGCCGCGACTGCCAGAGCCGCGCCGCTGGATATACCGCACAGGATGCCTTCTTCGTAACCGGCGCGGCGTGAGTAGTCTATAGCCTCCTCGTCATCAACGGTTTCAATCCGGTCCAGTAGAGACAGATCCAGAACATCAGGGATAAAGCCTGCACCGATACCTTGTATTTTATGAGGCCCTGGCTTAATATCCTGTCCTTTTAGCAGCTGGCTTATAACCGGACTGGCGGACGGTTCAACTCCCACTGAAAGTAATGGCTTGCCGAGTGTCCTTTTGATGTAACGCGAGATGCCGGTAATTGTCCCGCCTGTCCCGATTCCGGCCACAAGTACGTCAATATGCCCATCAGTGTCATTCCATATCTCCGGGCCGGTTGTCTTTTCGTGGATTTCCGGATTTGCCGGATTTTTGAATTGTTGCGGCAGGAAATACCGCTGGGGGTTGGCGGCTGCAATCTCTTCGGCGAGTCTTACTGCGCCGCGCATGCCTTCCGCGCCTGGTGTAAGGATCAATGTGGCACCGAATGCCGCCAAAAGTTTGCGTCGTTCAATGCTCATGGTATCCGGCATGGTAAGGGTAAGGCTATAGCCCCGGGAGGCGGCAACATATGCAAGTGCGATGCCGGTATTGCCGCTGGTCGGTTCGACAATTTCAATGCCGGGCTTTAGGATGCCGCGTTTTTCTGCATCCCAGATCATGTTGGCCCCAATACGGCATTTTACCGAATACGCGGGATTGCGTCCCTCGATTTTTGCCAATATCGTTGATTTTCCACCCAAGCTCAAATGGTTGATGCGAACCAGCGGGGTGTTGCCTATTGAGAGGCTGTTGTCATTATATATGCGTGTCATTTTTTCTCTCCTTGAATATTGAGATTGTTGTAATCGTAATTAATAATACCTTTTTGGTTGCATAAAGTCAAGTAAAATGGTATACAATCGGCTTTGTTTTTTAATAATTTAAATATTTGAGCTTGATTGTCGATTGATTAAATACTACCAAAACAGTTTCATATAAAGGGGAGTGCCCGCGGATAATGTTTGTTTGTTCATAAAATGGCGGTGTTACATAATCTTGTTGCGGTTTTTGCCGGAACTTTTATGCTTGCCATGTTGACAAAGCGTTAAAAGCCTGTACATTTACCCAGTTACATTATATTGAATGTTATTCATCATATTGAACAAAAGGTTTGGCATGAACGGAAACAGCGTCGGTATCGTAAAACCGCAGGATTTTACTTTCGGAATCACCGAAGATGATCTTCTGCCGCTGGACTGCGGGAAGAAACTGGGCCCGGTCAATATTCGTTTTGAGACCTATGGTGAGCTCAACGCCGAGCGGAGTAATGCCATTTTGATTCTCCATGCCCTGTCTGGTGACGCGCATGTGGCCGGATATCATTCGGAGGATGACGGCAAGGCCGGCTGGTGGGATGACATGGTTGGGCCCGGCAAACCGTTTGACACCCTTAAGTATTTTGTAGTCTGCAGTAATGTCATTGGCGGCTGTTCCGGATCGACCGGGCCTTCGTCCATCAATCCGGCGACCGGTCAGCGTTACAGTCTGTCATTTCCGGTCATTACGATCGGTGACATGGTACGTGCGCAACACCGGTTGATGAAACATCTCGGGATCGAGCGCTGGTTGTCTCTTGCCGGTGGCTCAATGGGGGGGATGCAGGCGTTGCAATGGGCGGTGGATTATCCGGAGGCGGTGGGCAGTGTGATGGCGATAGCCACGACGGCCCGTATTTCGCCGCAGGGGATTGCCTTTGACTGGGTCGGCCGCGAGGCAATCAAGAACGATCCGGCATGGGATGGCGGGAATTACCGCGATGCCATACCGGAAAAGGGACTGTCTACGGCCCGGATGCTGGCCCATATCACATATTTGAGCGATGAATCGATGTTGAATAAATTCGGGCGCAAACTGCAGTCGTCCGACCACTATTCTTATGATTTTGATTATGACTTTTCCGTGGAAAGCTATCTGCAGTATCAGGGACGGCGTTTTGTGGAGAGGTTCGACGCAAATTCCTATTTGTATATCACGCGGGCAATTGATTATTTTGATCTTAGTGATCGCGGCAATGGTGATCTGGCGGCGGCGTTTCGCAATGTCAGCTGCCCGTTTCTGGTGGTGTCGTTTACCAGTGACTGGCTGTTCCCTCCATATCAGTCCCAGCAGCTGGTCGAGGCGCTGGCGGAAAACCATGTAAAGGTGAGCTCCTGTGTGATTGAGTCCAGTTATGGCCATGACGCGTTTCTGCTTGAATATGCCACTTTGGGTAAAATGGTAGCGGATTTTGCTGTGAATGTATACAAGAAGGTGACCCATGGTTGATGCTCTCAAACCAAAATTTAATTTAAAGCGGCGAGACCTCAGTGTTATCGCCTCGATCATCCCGCACCGGGTCCGTCTGCTGGACCTGGGATGTGGCGACGGCAGTCTCCTTAAGTTGCTGGAGGAAGAGAAGGAAATCAGCGGGCAGGGGGTGGAGATATCTCCTGCCAAGATTATGGAATGTATTGCTGTCGGTGTGCCGGTCATTCACGGAGACCTGAATCAGAGTCTTATTTTCAAAGATAATACTTTTGACTATGCGGTTCTCAGTCAGACTTTGCAGGCGGTGGATCGTCCCGATCAGTTGCTCCGTGAGATGCTCCGGGTCAGTGACAGGGCCATTGTCAGTTTCATCAATTTCGGTTATTACCGCGCCCGACTGCAACTGGTAATCAAAGGTCGTATGCCGGTGACTCCCGATCTGCCCGATACCTGGTATGATACCCGCAACATCCATCTGGCCACCATCCGCGATTTCCGCGAGTTGTGCCGCTTGCTTGGAATCAAGATCCTCCATGAGATTGCTTTAGGAAATAAAGGTGATTTCCTTGCCAGTCTCAATCCGAATGTTTTTGCCTCAAACTGTGTTTTTGTTCTGACCAAGGCGTGATGG
>QKAL01000143.1 GCA_003246475.1 Lentisphaerota bacterium | reverse complement strand
CGGGGGGACAGGTTGCTGCCGATATCAGTGCTGAACAACAGGTTGACATTATGAGTTGTGTCGGGCGTGGCGGAATCTTCTATCGGGTTTCCGGCGACGATGTGGAGACGGTATTGCGTAGCGCTGTAGCCATTCTCCCGGTTCCCCGGGAACTTGAGCGTGAAACGGTGATCCATCAGCTCTTGGAACGCGAATCGATGATTTCTACGGGGATGGGGGACGGAATTGCTATCCCGCATCCGCATGTACCGTTGCTTTCCAATATCGGACACGAGAGTATTTCTATCTGTTTTCTGGAACACCCGGTTGATTTCAAGGCATTGGACCGTGAGCCGGTGTTTGTATTGTTTATTGTTCTGAGCGCCAATCAGCGGCGGCATCTGGAAATGTTGTCCAAAATTTCTTTTTTGTGTCGTCTTTCCGGCTTCAGGGAGTTGCTGTTGCGGCGGGCTTTGCGTCACGAGATTTTCGAATTCATTGTCGCGGAACAGCGTAAATGGGTTCAGTAATATATCAGGAGCTATGAAATGGAACTGTTTTTCTGGGGTTTTGCAATAATTGCCGCCTCGGGCGTACTGTCTTTCTTTCTGACGGAGAAATTCAAAGGCTGGCTGGTGGCTGGTGGAGTTTTGTCCGGGTGTATCCCGGTTATGATAAGCGCAATGCGTTCCCTTCTGTCCGGAAAGAGTGAAGCATGGGAGATTGCGGCCGGTTATCCGCTGGGGAGGGTAGTTTGTCAAATCGATCCTTTCGGCGCATTTTTCCTGATGGTGATCTGTGTTGGAACAATACTGGGGTTTCTTTACCTTACCGGCTACATAAGAACATATCTCAACGGGAGGCGGTCGATAACCGCTCATCTGATTTTTCTGGTTATAATGGTTCTTTCCATGTTGCTTCTGGTAACGTTGCACAATGTTCTGGCGTTTTTAATCGTCTGGGAAATAATGTCTCTATCATCATTTTTTCTGATTGGTCTGGAAAGCGAAAAGGAAGATGTTTTTACCGCCAGTCTCAATTATCTGGTGATGATGCATATCAGTGTAGTTTTTCTTGTTGTCGGTTTTATTATGCTGGTAATCATGTGTAACGGTATGCAGGATTTTGATGAGATTTCCAAGGCGGTCTCGGCGTTTTCCGTCCAGAAACGCGATTTTGTCCTAATGCTGTTGCTGACCGGGTTCGGAATCAAGGCAGGAATGTTTCCGTTCCATTGTTGGATGCCGCAGGCATATCCGGCGGCTCCCAACCATGTATCTGCGCTTATGTCCGGAGTGATGAGCAAGATGGGGATTTTCGGAATGCTTCAATCTCTGGCTCTGGTGGGTACTCCTTCGGTATGGGTCGGATACATTGTGTTGGCTTTGGGTGGTGTCTCGGCACTGGTGGGTATTGTCTATGCACTGGTGCAGACTGATGTGAAACGGATTGTTGCCTACAGCAGTGTGGAGAATATAGGTATCATATTCATGGGGGTCGGCTGCGGGATTCTGGGGTGTGGTTATAGTAATCTTACGTTGGTTTACTGTGGTTTCGGCGGGGCGTTGTTTCACGTACTAAATCATTCGCTGTTCAAAGGGTTGTTGTTCCACTGTACCGGAGTGATATGTCGCCAGATGAATTCCCGCAGTATTGAATGCATGGGGGGTCTGGCAAGGCGAATGCCGATGACGGCGGGGACTGCGGTGGTTGGCGGCATGGCGATTTCGGCTTTGCCGCCATTCAATGGTTTTGCGAGCGAATTCCTGATTTATCTGGGTATGCTTGGCGGCATGAGTGGAGGCAATACTCTGCTGGTGACGGTTATGGCTCTGGCGGTCATGGTTTTGGCATTGACCGGGGCATTGGCGTTGATCTGCTTTACGCGTTTTATCGGGATCGTTTTTCTGGGGCATCCCCGCAGCGAGGCTGCGGCAAGAGCGGTTGAGCCGCCCGCAACGATGTTGATACCAATGGTTATAGGGGCTGTGGGGTGTCTTGCTGCAGGTATTGGTGCTGTTCCGGTTTTTCAGATTATTTGTATTGTAGTACAGGGGATTTCTTCTGTTCCGTCGGTTATGAGGTCGATTGAGCCTGTGAGCGCACTGCAATCATTGTGTGGTATCCTGTATGTTTCAGCGATTCTGTTGCTGGCGATTGGCGTTCTGCTGACATTGCGTTGGCTGTTGTTGTGTCGTCGTGAGGTATCCGAGCGTGACACATGGGGGTGTGGTTATGACCGGCCCTCGGCTCGGATTCAGTATACCGGTTTCTCGTTTTCTCTTCCTCTGCTGCGGATTGTGGGCAAACTGTTCAAAAATGAGATGACGGATGGACAAGTTAAGGGGATGTTTCCCGTATCCGGGCGATTTGAATATAAGCCCGGTGATTTTTTTCAGCATTATCTGGTAGCTCCGGTAGTTTGGGCGGTACGGTCTTTCATGGAGCGGTTTACCTGGATTCAAAACGGCAATTTGCAGTATTACATATTGTACGGGATTGTTTTTCTGATGGCGGTAATTGTCTGGGTTTTTATATGGTGAGACTATGAATGTTATTGGCTTGAACGTAGTTTTGATTTTGGTTCTGCCGTTTCTGATGGCAGGGGTGATTAAGCGGGTGAAGTCATTCTGGGGCGGCCGTAAGGGACCGCGGGTGACTCAGCCGTTTTTCGATGTGTTGCGGCTGCTGCGTAAAGGGGAGGTGGTGAGCCGGACGACAACGTTTGTGTTCCGTCTGGCTCCGTCGGTCTCGCTGGCGGCGGTGGTAATGGCGGCATTGCTGGTTCCACTTGCCGGTAACCGGGCGATTTTCAGTTTTGAAGGTGATTTTATCGTGTTTGCCTACCTGCTGGCGTTAAGTAGATTCAGCCTGGTGCTGGGGGGACTGGATACTGGCAGCAGTTTTGAGGGAATGGGGTGCAGTCGCGAGGCAATTTTCGCTGCTTTTGTGGAGCCCGGTTTTTTTATCATGATGGCGGCGTTTGCCTATTTGTCCGGTCACCCCTCCTTTGAATCGATTATGAACGGTCTGCCACAGGCGGGGAACTTCTGGATACTGAATGTGCTGGCGGCGATCGGCCTGTTGATAATGATGCTGGCGGAAGGTAGCCGTGTACCGGTCGACGATCCGGCGACGCATCTTGAATTGACGATGATTCATGAAGTGATGGTACTGGATAATTCCGGGCCGGATCTGGCTTATATACTCTATGGGACAATGCTTAAGGTCTTTATTATCGGTTCCCTGCTGGCAAACGTACTGATTCCGGCGACGTTGCCCTTGTGGGCGGCGTTGGCTGGTTTTGCGGGCATGATTGCGGCCGAGGCGGTATTGATCGGAATGATCGAGTCGCTGATGGCCAGGATCCGTATGAGTCACGTGCCGCAATTTTTGTTTGTGATGTCGGCGTTGGGGATAACGCTGGTGTTTATTGTTATTATGGCGATGGTGAAGATGATATGATTACGGGGTCGGAAAATCTGTTGATAATCCTGTTTGCGGTGACGATGTTGTGGGTTGCGGCGAGCAGTCGTCTGGAGCTTTATGCCCGAATGCTGGGGTTTCAGGGAGTACTGTTATTTATTGTGGCAATCGCCAATATTTCATGGGATGAAAAGTTTACACTGGTATTTATTGCGGTGGAGACGTTGATCCTGAAGGGGACTGTGATTCCGATTTACTTGATTAAGGTCATCCGTGACAACGAGATACGTCGGGAGACGGAGCCGTATTTGCCGAATCTCTTTTCTCTGGTTGCGGCGGTGGGCTTGACCGTTGTCGGATTTGTGTTGGCGTTTGTGAGCCAGGCGCGTAACCATCCGGTACATCCGTGTTTGTTTGGCGCGGCAGTGTCGGTTATTCTTAATGCGTTGTTCATTCTGCTGACGCGCAAGAAGTTTATCACGCACATCATCGCATTCATCTTCCTGGAAAACGGGATTTTTCTGTTATCGCTGGCGGTTGCCGGGGAGATGCCGTTTATCGTGAATCTTGGGGTAGTTCTGGATATATTCATGTGGGTTTTGCTTACCGGTGTGTTTGTTCGTACGATGAAAAAAGCTATACCCGGACAGCATGTTGATAAACTGAGAGGTTTGAGAGGTTGAAATGATTCCGATACTTTTTATTACGCCATTACTGTTTGCCGCATTGATGCCGTTACTCCGGCGAAAGGTGGGACTGCAGTGTCTGTTGGTTTTTGTCTATGCACTGATACTGGCTTTCGCGGCGGTGTTTTTTGTTCAGACCGGTAATTCGAGCTTCACGCCGTTTCTGGCGGTAGATGAGCTGGGGACGTTGTTTCTTGTGGTTATGGCGGCGGTGCTGTTGGGAACGACGCTTTATAACTTTGATTTTTTCCGGCGACCGGAGGAACGTGAGTTGCTGGAACGGGCCTGGAAGTACAATCTGTTTCTTCTGTTGTTTGTTGTTTCTATGGTCGGGGTGTTGTTGAGTGCTCATATCGGTTTGTTGTGGGTGTTTATAGAAACCTCAACGCTTTCGAGCGCGATGCTGGTGTGTTATCATCCGGGTAAAAATTCTTACGAAGCGGCCTGGAAATATATATTCATCTGCTCTATTGGTATTTCTTTTGCCTTTATCGGCATAATTTTCCTGTCGATGAGTGCAGTGGGGCTGGAGAGTTCGCTTTCATGGGACTGGCTCAACGCCAATGCCGACAAACTAAACCCTTTCTGGCTGAAATTATCGATGCCGTTTTTGCTGGTCGGTCTGGGTACTAAAATGGGGCTGGCTCCGATGCATAACTGGTTACCTGATGCACATTCAGAGGCACCGGCGCCAATATCCGCGACATTGTCCGCAACCTTGCTTAACGCTTCGTTGATCGGTATTTTGCGGGTTCACAAGATCTTGATACTGGCCGGGCTTAAAGATTATTCGAGCGGTATTTTGATTGTAATGGGCTTTCTGTCGGTGTTTATCCCGGCGGTATTTATTCTGCGGGCTAAGAACTATAAACGGATGTTGGCATATTCCTCGGTCGAAAACATGGGGATCATTGCTATCGGTATCGGGTTCGGCGGGATAGCCATGTTTGGTGCTTTGTTACATATGATAGGACATTCACTGGTCAAGGCGGCGTTTTTCCTGACCTCCGGAAATATCTATACGGTATACCATTCCAAACGGATTCGTGATGTTCGCGGATTGATGCATTGTGACGCTCTTTCCGCGTGGTTGTGGTTTGGCGGCGCGGTGGGGATCTGCGCATTTCCCCCCTTTGTTACTTTTGTCAGCGAAATCAGTATTATAGGCAGGATG
>QKAL01000161.1 GCA_003246475.1 Lentisphaerota bacterium | reverse complement strand
TCCAGCTGGATACTGGATTTATCCAGAATACGCATGACGATACTTTCGCCGTGCGTCGTCGGCACGCTGGACACACGCAAGTCCACATCCTTACCTTCGATCTTCAACTGAATACGACCGTCCTGCGGTACGCGCTTTTCGGAGATGTCCAGTTTGGCCATGATCTTGAGGCGCTGGGTCAAATTAGCCTGGAGATATTTCGGAGGACTTTCCATTTCGCGCAGCACACCGTCGATACGGTAGCGGACACGGTAGCGTTTTTCCATCGGTTCAAGATGAATGTCGGATGCCTTCATGTGGTAGGCTTCCACGAGAATCAGCGACACCAATTTAATGATCGGCGTATCATCCTCTTTCATCGAATCGGCCTCACCGACCGCGCCGGCGATGGAGTATTCCAAAGCACTCTGGTCTTCAGCCAGTTCGTCAATAACCGATTCCACCGATTCTTCCAGCGAACCATAATAACGGCTGATCAGTTTCGATATCTGCTCCGCCGGAGAAATCACCGCATCCACATCACATTTCAACACATAACGCAAAGAGTCGAGAATATCAATCGCAGTGGGATCGCTCATTGCCACTGTCAAGACGTCATTATGCTTCATCACCGGCATGATATTGTATTGCAGCACCACTTCTGCCGGGACTTCGTCAACAATTTCCTCGGGAATCTTATAGTTGGCAAGATCAAGGGTTTCCAGTCCATACTGCTGCGCCAGCATTGCCATCAACTGGTCCTGATCAACATACCCCAGCGTTTTTAACGCATCAATGATATCCAATTCACCGTTCGAACCGTTGACTTTCTCCCAGCCTTCCTGGATCTGTTCCTCGGTCACCATGCCGTATTCAGTAAGAAGCTCCAAAATGTAATCTGCATTCTCTGTCACGGGATACTCTCCAGTTTTGCGTTTTTTGTCTCAACTTGAAAAGTTAGACGCAAAAATACAAATTTTCAAGTTAAAAAACGGAAATATGCGCATTCTAGTAATGTTCCCGGAATTCACGCGGAGACTGACCGAAAAATGCCCGGAACTGCCGCGAGAAATAGAGCTGGTCTGAAAAGCCCGTCTCCTCCGCCACCTGCTTGACGGAAAGATGACGGTACTTCAACATCTGCGCCGCTCTTTCCAGTCTCGTACGAATGAGGTAACGAACCGGCGGCTCGCCAAAAAATCGCTTAAACAGCACCACAAAGCGCGGCACCGACAAACCGGCAACGCGGGCAACCTCCGGCAAAGTCAACGGTCGACCGAACTTTTCCTCCATCAAATCACGCGCCGCCATAATATTCGCCGGTATCTGTTCCTGGTCAGTATTACAACACCGCGACATTTCATAGATCCACAGACCGAACAGTTCGGACAACATGAAGTCATCCTGTTGCTGATGTTTGCGCAGTTCATGATAAAACATCCTCAGATAACGGACAAAGACATCTTCCGCATTTACAAATATCGGTCGGTTAAGCGGCAAACGATGACGGGCTACGGCATGATTTATGGCCGTCCCGCATGCAATCATCCAGGAATGATCCCACAATCGTGAAGGGTTGCCATATTCATGCCAGGCATCAGGCCCCCAGATGATCATTCCGCCTCCTGCCTCCGTTGCGACATTACCAGAATACACAGAGGCGGCATCATGAAAAAACATGAATAAAAAGGGAAAACCAGCTCCTCCATGGCTGATAATCCCCGGCGCCATGGTCTCATGAATTCCCATGCTCCCGACAAAAGCCCGTTCCGAACCCTTATCCGTCCGGCAATAATAAAACCTTGAAATAGTCATGCAATAATTTAATCCATATTTTCAATAATTATTTCAACATATAACATATTGCTAATAATCATTTTTTCAATATAATTATTAATATGGACATTATAAAAATGAACAATAAAGGTTTTTTAATGAAACATGGATTAAGCAAACGCGTCGCCGAACTGCGTGAGCGCGCATTAACCGAACCATTGCCCGCCAGCTGCGGCGGTCAGACCTTCTCCTGGAACCGGATTGCGGCCCTCGCAAAATTCCAGGCGCTTAACGCCGCTACCGTCATCCGTCCAGGCGAACTGATTGTCGGCGTCCCCGGTTACTTCACCAACGAAGATATGGCGGAGTTTCAGGACCCGATACCGGAATCGGTAAACCAGCCCTGTCCGGAAAATATCCGGGCGTTGATCGATCAGGGCTTTTTCATTCTCTGTGGCAATCACCAGGTAGCAAACTACCGCAAAGTCCTCGATATCGGACTGCGCGGCATTATGGATAATATTGAAACTGCACTTGCGGATCAGTCCCTGCCCGGTGAGACAAAGGATTTTCTCTCGGCAATGCGGGTACTGGCCGAATCACAGATCCAGTTCTGCCACCGCTATGCGGCAACAGCGCACGCACAGGCGCAGGATTGCAGCGACCCGACACGGCGCAGCGAACTTGAGATCATTGCCGGAAACTGCGAACGCGTTATCGAATTTCCGCCGCGAACCTTCTGGGAAGCCTGCCAGGCATTGTTCTTCACATTTCTGATTATTCCCGATTCGCCGGGACGAATCGATCAATATCTTTACCCATATTACCAACAGGATATTGACTCGGGACGCATAACTCCGGAATTTGCCGAAGAATTGCTCTGTTGTCTATGGATCAAATACTTCGAATATTGGGGCAAGGACCATTTGCGTAGCGGCGTAACCCACCTTGCGCTGGGCGGCCTGACCCCGGAAGGCGAATGCGCGGTCAACCCGGTCTCCTACATGTGCCTCGACGCTGCGGAAAAACTTTCTATCATCCGGCCGCAGATCGCGATCCGTTGCAACCGTAAAACCCCGCGGGAATTTATCCGGCGCGGCGTAGAACTCCTGCGCCGCAATTTCGGCAGTCCGGACTTCTGCAGCGATGAACAGATCGTCCCCGCCCTCGTCAATATCGGGATTCCACCGGCCGACGCCAGAGATTACTGCCCCTCGGGATGCCACGAGATCATGATCCCCGGCAAATCACAGATGGGCGCGCTGATGGGAGAATTCAACCTACCCAAAACATTGACTCATCTCCTTGGAGTGGAATGTATGCCGGGAGCGCCTCAGATCGCCCTGACAGAATTGCACGACTGGAAAAGTTTCCGGTCTTCATGGCGGAAAATCATGGCTTACACCGCAAAGGCAATCCACGAACTTTCATACTTTGAGGATGAACGCCGGGATGCCGCTAACGTCTGGGTCAACGGGTCGTTGCTGACCGACGGCTGCATCGAAAGCGGTCGGAGTTTAGCCCGGGGCGGAGCCTTGTACAACCACTGCAACTGGGACGCCATCGGCCTGGCCAACCTCGCCGATTCGTTTATTGCCATTAAACAACTGGTCTATGACAATCATGAAATAACGCTCGCGGAACTGGCGCAACATCTCAAAGACAACTGGCGTAACGGCGAATCTCTCCGCTACCGCATTGCCAAAACAGTACCGCAATTCGGCAACAACCAGCATGAGGTCGATAATATCGCCGCCGAGATCATCCGCGACATCGCCGCCGCGCTGGAATCATTCACCCCGTACCGCGGGGGGAAATACATTCTTGGCACCCTGGCCGGATACGAGAACGCCCATGCGGTCTTCGGAAATGCCACCGCAGCGACTCCGGACGGAAGGCGGGCGGGCGACCCCTTCCCCGGCAGCCTCGGACCTGCTCCGGGCCGCGACCGCTCCGGCATTACCGCCGCCTTGAATTCAGTTGCAGCCATCCCGCATGAACTGCTGCCGACCTCAACGGTGGTCAACGTGACCGTCGACCCGGGCATGTTGCGCACCGAAGCAGGTGTAGATAAGCTGGCGGCGGCAATCATCGCACACTTCGATTCCGGCGGACAGCAGCTGCAGTTTACCATCGCCGATGCGGAACTGCTGCGGCAAGCCCGGCTTGAACCGGAAAAACACAGCGGGTTAATGGTCCGCGTCGCCGGTTACAGCGCCAGATTCACCTCACTGGAAAACAATGTTCAAGAAGATATAATCGCACGTACCGTCAATAGTTTTTAACCATGGAGAAAAGTATGTCAATAGTAATTGGCGCCGACCCGTTCGCAGTAAAACTGAAGCAAGCAATTATCACCCACCTTAAACAAAAAGGTATGGAAGTAATCGATGCCGACTCCGGGGAAGAACTTCCCTATTATGAATCGGCACAACGAGCCTGTCGACTGATTCGCGACGGGAAAGCCGACCGAGGCATACTGCTTTGCGGCACCGGCATGGGCATGTCCATTGTCGCCAACAAGTTCGAAGGCATCACCGCCGCCTGCGTAGAATCGGTATTCACCGCCGGGATGTGCAGCGCGATCAACAACGCCAACGTCATTACCATGGGCGCCATGGTCGTGGGTGAGTTCATGGCACTGCAGATGGTCGATGCCTGGCTTAACACCGAATTTACTGCCGGGCTTGAGCAATATGCCGATTTCCTTCGCAACGCAGTAGCCCGCGTGGGAGAAATCGACAAAGACAACCGAAAATAACCGTTTTACGGCAACACAAAAAAGGAGAACGATTCCATGAAAGGAGTTAAATCGCAAACTTTTACGCTAATTGAGCTTCTGGTAGTTATTGCAATCATAGCCATTCTCGCCGGGATGCTTCTTCCGGCATTAAACAATGCCAGAATCTCAGCGCGGTCTATAAAATGCGTATCACAGTTGAAACAAATGACATCAAGCGCCCAGATGTACGGCAACGACAACAAGGATCTCTCGCCGATGCAGGCGCAATACTATAATGGGCGTTCATACTCATGGGCCATGGGGTTCACGCTCGGATACGGTGCGACCGAAAAAATCTTTGAATGTCCGGAAGCAAAACTCAATCCCAACAAGGTATTTGAGGGCAACGATGGCACCCCATGGGGATCAGGAATAAACTGCCCCATCGCCTTTGTCCATGAAGAATCCGCGGCAGGCACAGCCTACCAGGGATTGCCGCTGGTATCTCCCAAAGAGTGCGGTTACACCGTGTCCGACGGATCATGGTCGACCGGGTCACTGTCCCCCGTAGCAGAGGCTAAGATGTTCACGTCGTTTAAAAATCCCAGCATGACCTATTTCTTCTCCGACGGATCCTGGTTCCAAATCTCCCCCTCCAACAATGAAAACGCCCGGCAAATGCTATTGAATTCAGCAAGACACAAAGGGAAAATAAACATAGCCATGATGGATGGACATGCTGGAACCTTCGAAATCAAACCGGCGGTATTCGACAGTCTGGTATTCTTCCGTTAAGAACAACAGGTTCTGGCCAGAGGGTGGATGTCGTCCGCTGTCAGCTCCAGACGCTCCAATAAAGGGGCAAGGTACAGAATCTGCGGCAGCGATGTCAAGGCATGAGAATCGGTGCCGAACGTGAAGCGGCATCCAGCCTGTTTGGCCAGAGTCAAAACGCGCAACGGGGTATCGATATTCCAGGTATGGCGCCTCACTCCTGGCGGCGGCGGCAGATAAACGGCAGTTATCTCGATTGCCACATCATGAGCCGCCGCCTCGGCAAACGTTTCAATAAAAACACAGTCGGAAATCGATGCAACCGCCGGCTCATAGAATTCCCAAAACCCCATGGGCATGAAGACATGGGGTATGATATTGGCAAGACCGCTCCTGACTCCGGCCAAAAACATTCGGACCATATGTGCGGCAATGCCTTGCGGCGTCGCCGCAACCGGCTGTTCCACCAGTTCCCGGAAGTGAAAATGATTAGTCGCCAGGATAACATAATCCAGCGTATCGGCAAATTTGCGGTCGATTGTAAAGCGACCGGGAGCCAAGGTATCGGCTTCGCAACCGCGTAACACGGTTATTTCCGGCGAAAGGGCCGCCAGTTCTACTGCCAGTTTCTTAAATCCGCGCGGGTTCGGGCCCCAGTCAGCGGGAGTGGTACTGCGCCGCAACCAGGCGTGGTCGGAAAGGCCGATCTTATGCAGCCCCAGATCACGGCAAACGGCTACAATATTATGCAGAGTCTGGTTTACGTCTGTACAACATGGAGACAAACCAGTATGGATGTGAAGATCATGATCGATACTTACCATCTACACGACGCCTTCTGACCTGGCCGGACGGCCGGAGAACAATAACAACTAAAACTCCAGCCCCAACAACCCGGCTGCGTTACGGTATAAGATAAGTTCCTTTTCCCTATCATTCAAGGGCAGTTGCAAAAAATAATCCAATGCCTCCTTCTGGCTCTGCCACGGTGCATCGGTACCGAACAAAACCCGTTCCGCGCCATGTTTTCGGATGATCCGCAACAACTGATCCCGATCCATCAACCCTAAGGTAAAAGCCAGATCAAGATATAGCGGCAGCCCGATCAGATGTTCCTCCACCTCCTGCCACATGCCCCACGACCCCATATGAGCAACCACCAGCTTCAGATTCGGGTGGCGACGGTGCAACGCCGCGATGGACGCCGGGTCAGAGTTAGGTGGAGGCGGAAACGCAATGTCGCGCCCTGCATGGGTCAGGACAAAAAGACCGTGTTCAACACAACCTTTCCAAATCGGATCGTATTGAAGTTTGCCGATCTTGAAACGCTGATATTCGGGATGCATTTTGACACCCTTGAGCCCAAGGGAACGGATCCAGCCGAGAGTCTGCGCCGGATGCGGATCGTCAGGATGAATCGAGCCGAGAGAATAAACCGGCCCGGTGTTGTTGGCAGCGGCCCAGGCATTGACGCCACGGGTATTTTCCGGAGTATTGGCCAGGGGCAGGTTCAGAGAACCAATAATCCCGGCCTCCCGCATTGACTGCAGCAGACCGGCGACCGTACCATTGAAATAGGTATGCAATCCAAGCGGACCAACGGCCTGGATTGCCTTTTCTGCCACCTTCTCGGGGTAACAGTGGACATGAAAGTCAAATACCTTGCAAGGCATGGGTTTGACTCAAAGCTGCTGCAACCATTCCACATTGGGAAAGAAGCTGCGCAGGAACTCCTTCATGATAATCCCGAGATGCTCGTCATCAAAACGCCAGGAGATGAACTCTTCACCCAATGCTTCACGTATATTGGTCTGATCAAAAATGATCTGCGACGAATAGTAGGGCAGCAGGTCCCCGAGAAAACGTGTGACCAACTTCTCATCAGCCGTCGGATTTTCAACCTTTTCCATAACCCTGACCCCGCGGATCTTCAGCGTATTGCTGATATTCCGGGCGATGTCATGCACCGATACCGGGCTGTTGCCGGTGATGTGATAAGTCTTGTTGCATACCGGCTTGAAGAAAAGTGCAAAAATCGCCTTCTGAACGAAATCGATCGGCACAAAATAGACGGTTTCAGAAGGATAGGTCTGGAAACGCAGATCCATTTCCATCCAATCGGTCGGATCAATTTTATGCTTGGCGCAATGATGCTTCTTCATCTTGGCCATAAACTCGAGAATACGGTAGAAAGCCAACGGTCTTCTTACCTTGCCATCGGAAAGACGGCCGACAATGATCGACGGGCGGTAGATCGAGAAATTAAGCCCGGAATTACGCACCAGCGATTCAGCATTGAACTTGCTGTTCTCATAGGAGTTGTTGAAACCGGAGTCGACCAGTGAATCTTCCTTGGCCATGCCGACGCGCTTCCCGGCGACATAGGCAGTGCTCACATAATGGAATTCCTTGACATTCAGCAACTTTGCCATCTCAATCATCTTCACGGTACCGTTGAAGTTGATATTGTAAGTCTTTTTATCTAAATCCTTACCAAGATTAACGTCAGCGGCACAATGGAAAATAATCGACACATCCTTGCAGAAGTCATGTCCCAACATTTCCGACACGCTGGTAGTCACAATATCGCCTTCAATAACATCAATACGGGCCAGAATATCGTCCGCAGCTCCGGGAATACCGTCGAAATCGCACTGTTCCCTGATGACTCGTTCAATTCTTTCCCGGGCCGATGTTACGGCATTCTTACGTGCCAGCGTCACAATCCTGTAATCAGGACGGGTTGATAAAACCGCGGTAGCAAGAGCGCTGCCGACCAAACCGGTCATTCCGGTTAAAAATATTTTAGCCATCATCTCTCCAGATTTTGTTCCTAAATATTGATCGAACAAAAAAACAAAAAATTACTGAACTTCTAAATAACAAAGACATTACTCTAAACGTTTGTTTGTGAATTTGCAAATTTTTACCCGAAAAAAAAAGTTAAAGTTTGCATTTTATATTATAAAGTAATACCTTACCAGCAGCATATGAATCTGATTTCACCAACCGGCGGAGCACAGAAACACTATGAGCCGTAAGAAAAATGACGTTATTACTTTTAAAGTGGACGAAGCGTTGCTGGAAGCGATGAAGGGCATCGAAAACCGTTCAGACTTCATACGAACCGCTATTCTATCGGCATTGGACAACACCTGTCCTCTCTGTCGCGGAACCGGCAAGTTGACCCCCGACCAGATGGAACACTGGAAAAAATTTTCCCGGCATCACCAGTTAAAAGAATGCAAGAGCTGCAATGCCATGGTGTTGCAATGCGACAGGGATGTTATTCACGACGACCATCAACACTAAAACATTTCAAGGAATCGATTTATAATGAAAAGAATCATTTCTGGTCTCGCACTGATGTTTATATTTGCCTCTGCCATACAGGGCGCGGAAAAAGTTCATGTCACCGTATCCATTCCGCCACAGGCATTCCTGGTGCGCCATATCGCCGGAGATGCGGTTGAACTCAACGTCATGGTTCCCGACGGCAAAAGCCCGCATGACTATGCACCTACCCCGCTGCAGGTAAAAAACGTCACTTCAAGCGTCGCATATTTTCTCATCGGCCACATGCCGTTTGAAGAAGAGCTGACGGCAAAATTACGCAATATCCCGGGACTAAAACTGATCCCGACCGGGACCAGTATTGATCTCATCAGTGGAACCCCCTGCGAGCACTGTCATGAAGGAGAGGAAAATGATGCCGATCAACACGATGGTCATGAGCACCATCACCATGAAGCCGGCGGCATTGACCCGCACGTCTGGATGAGCCCTGCCAATCTCAAAATAATGGCGGACAACATGCTGCCGGAACTGCAGCGTCTCTGCCCGGATAAAGCCGAACTGTTCAAAAACAACTGCCGGAAGCTTGATGAAATTTTCGATGCACTGGATCGAAAAATCGCCGCCAGACTGGAACCATTCAAAGGCCGCGCGGTCTATGTCTACCACCCCGCCTTCGGTTATTTCTGTGACCGTTACGGACTGAAGCAGGTGGCAATAGAAGAGGGCGGAAAGGATCCGACGCCGAAACAGATCATGGAACTCATCGCCGATGCCAAACGCGACAAAGTGAAAGTGATCCTGGTCCAGAAACAGTTCAACTCGCGCAGCGCCGCCAAAATCGGCGAAGCCATCGGCGGACGAGTGGTGCAGATCGACAACCTCGAGCGAGATGTCACCGCCATGCTGGAAAACCTATCGGAACAGATAGCCATCGGTCTTGGCGGCAAATAAAAAATACAACTCCGGGTGCAATATGCCGACAAATGAAGTTATCAGACTGGATCACGTCTCCTTTTCCTATCAGGCCGGGTTGCCGGTTTTACAGGATGTCTGCCTGAGCATCGACGATAAAGACGCCGTCGCCATCGTCGGACCCAACGGCGGCGGCAAAAGTACGATGTTCGGCCTGCTTCTTGGGCTGCTGAAACCAGACCGGGGAACGGTCTCGGTACTGGGCAATCGTCCGGAACTGGCTCGGGAAAGAATCGGTTACATGCCGCAATACTCTGTTTTCGACTATGAATTCCCGGTCAACGTAATGGACGTGGTATTGATGGGCAGGCTGCATTTCAATCGCTTCGGTCGTTACTCCGGCGCTGATAAAAAAGCCGCCATGGCCGCACTGGACGAACTGGGCATGGCAGACCTCGCCCGGCGACCGTTCTTCGCGCTTTCCGGCGGTCAGCGCCAGCGTGTACTCATCGCCCGCGCGCTGGCCGGAGAACCTGAAATCATGCTCTTGGATGAACCGACATCCAATATTGATCCGGGCGCACAGGAACAGTTCTATGACGTACTGAAAAAGCTTGCCGGACGCATGACGCTGCTGGTCGTCTCCCACGATCTGGGATTTGTCTCCGACTGGCTGTCGGGAGTTATATGCGTCAACCGAACCGTACATATCCATCCGGTATCGGCATTAACCGGCGACGTCATCCGCGACATGTACGGTTATAAGGTCAACATGGTCCGCCACGACCACTGCTGTATCCATGAGCATGACCATAAATGCAACCATGAACACACCAATCAGGGGATCATATCGTGACTGAATTTTTCAAGGCTTTAACGGATCCGGATATGTTGTTTTTCCGCTATGCCGTATTTACCGGCATCATCGCCAGCATCGCGTTCGGGATTGTCGGCACCTATGTAGTGGTGCGGCGCATCACCTATATCGCCGGAGCGATAGCGCACTGCATCCTCGGCGGCATCGGGTTCGCGCTCTATCTGCAGTACAAGCTCCAGGTGCCGTGGATCACACCGATGTGCGGCGCCATCGCCGCCGCACTCTTTTCCGCCCTGATTATCGGTATCGTCAGCATGCACTGGAAGCAGCGTGAAGACGCGGTGATCTCCGCGATGTGGGCGGTGGGCATGGCGCTGGGGGTACTGTTCATCGCGCTGACTCCGGGATACCAGAGCGCCATGAGCTATCTGTTCGGCGACATCCTCATGGTTTCAAAAGCCGACTTCTACACCGTACTGGCGCTTGATGTGGTCATCGTCACCCTGTGTTTATTGTTTTATAATAAATTTCTTGCGGTGTGTTTTGACAACGATTTCGCCCGCATCAAAGGGGTGCATGTCGAATTTTACTATCTGCTGCTGCTCTGCCTTACCGCCCTTACCATCGTCCTGCTGATCTCCGTCGTCGGCCTGATAATGGTGATCGCGCTGCTGACACTTCCGGCAGCCATCTCGGGCCACTTCACCCAACGGCTGTCCAAGATGATGATGCTTTCGGTGGCGCTGAGCTTCGTCTTTACCTTTTCCGGGCTGGGACTGAGTTACAAATGGAATGTGCCCAGCGGCGCGGTGATTATCATCATCGCCGGGGGATGCTATCTGCTCACCGCGGCAGGAACCGCCATCCACCGAAAACTACGCCGTGCCGCCAGAAAGAGTGTTTAGCGCCCGGCATGGGGCCGCGGCAGAAGGTAGAGAAACAAGGTTGACGGCTCAGCATCATCCGCATAGAGCACGGACACCGCACCACGGGGCCGCAATCGGATTTTACCAAACATATACTCAAAATCATTGTCCGCATACAAACACATAATCTCCTGCGGCAGGCGGGGAACGTTATCCCCGAAAACCGTTACGCCACGGCAACAGTCATGGACTTTGTCGGGACAGAATACCTCCACCGGTTTTGACACGTAACGAAATTCCGGCACTGTCAGCATATGGACAAACGGCCACTTGGCAATCACCGGACGCAAGGACGCATTATCCTCGATCCAGCGACACATCCGGCGACTGGCGTCCAGATCGCGAAGATACTCACGACTGCGCTCCCGCAAGGCTCCGCTGCGCGACATCCGGGTCAGCTTCGGATATAGTCCGCCATCCATATTGACAACCTGCAATAAAATCACCGCCAGCCCCCCGATCAACACAATCCGCCGCGGCAGATACGTAAACAGCAGCGTCGTCAACGGAAATATGATTATCAGCAGGTAACGCGGCAGCGGCCAGACATGACTGAAAAACGCCGTTAAAAAACCAAAGCAGAAGATTACCCACGGCAACATCGGCGGCATTTGCCGTCTCCGCCGCCAGAATATGCTCACCGCCAACAGCACAACCGCCGCTTTTAAGATAAGCAGCGGATAGTAATACCAGCAGAAAAAAAGTATCCGCATCAATCCATGTATACTTAAATTATCCTGCGCTCCCCCAGGCATTCCGCCCCACATCGACATAGCGCCAATTCCCGCCGCCGCCAGTAAAAGGGAAACCGCCCACTGCCGCCGCAAGCGACTGAGGCGATGGCGTCTCCAATAATACAAGGCAATGACCAAACTCCAATAAGCCGCATAGGCCAGCAAAAGGATGATTCCGGTGTATTTGATGAAAAAAGCGGCCGCCGCAAAGCAGTAAGCCGTATAATAACGTTTCCGCTGAAAAAACATCAAACTGACCAAAGTCAGCAGTGCCAGAAGGCATTCCTGTCCCAGCGCGGCCGACTGCCCGGCGGCAATCGGTTCAGTCACCGCCGCCAACGCGGCGACCAAGGCAATATGCCACGGCTGATAACGCCGGACAACACGGTAACAGATGGTAAAACATCCGGCAAGACACCCCATATTTAAAAGGTGCCCGACAACATGTACAGCCAAAGGCGGCAGAAATTTGTACATCAAACCGAAAAATACCGGCAACATTCCCAGCGGGTAAATGTTTGACGTTTCATACGTCAACGGGGACCGCCACAGCCGCAGGATGTCAAAATCATGATTGACCAGCCACATGGACTGTGCATGCATCCCGATCAGATCATCCCAGTACGGCGGAGCATCGATATAGGCAAGATTGCAAAAAGCAATCACAATCCACACCACGGCAAACACCAGAATATTCATCTTCATTTTTCACCATGCCTGCGATTAAAGAAATCGCGAAACGCTTTCAACAGCGGGTTGTTGAAAACCCGGTACTTCCGGCGAAAGTCCTTTGCGGTTTCCGGCGCGGCGATCCGGGGCAGGATATCAACGGGGGTTCCGGAACGCACCACGCCCTTGTCCATCGTCAACATCAGATCATAACCGCAAGCCTTAGCCGCTTCCCTGCCCGCAGGCGAATAGTGCCCCCACGGCCAGAACATGGCACGGGAGTCGATCCCCAGCTTGTCATGGAGCAGGTCACGGCAGGTCGAGAGATCTCCGCGCAGCCTGGCGTGAAATTCCTCCTCGCTTTCCAGCATCTCCAAGGGCTCGGCAAAATCCCGGCAGATATTGAACCTTTCCGAATCGCCAGTCGCTCGCCGCAGGAGCTCGAGAAACTCATTTTTCGGACGCGTCCGGGGTGATGCAAGGATACTGGAAAACTCGGCACGCGGAGCGCCGGGAAACGGCGGACAACCCAACGCATACTCCATCGTCCAGTGTTGTTTTTCCGGATAAAACCCCCTGACCGGGAAGACTTTCCGGTAACAGCCGAAATGCGAATTACCATGGGACTGTAAATCCCAGACGCCGGAATCACGCAATTCCGCCAGCTCGTCCCAGGTAAGAAAGGAATCATAAGCGCGGCCATAGGCAGCCAACTCCAATGCCTGCTTGGAAGAGATGACCTTGAAGTTCTTTGGTTCAAGCGGATATTCCCGTCCGGGGTTGACCAGTACAGTATTCACCGCCATCACCGCGCGGGCGTTGTATTCGCGCAAAACCGGTGTCGCCCAGAGCAGGTTGTCGGCCCATCCATCATCGAAAGTCAGCATGGCCAGCCGCCGTCCGCGAGGAAAGCCACGGCTTAAAATTTCCCGCAGCTCCCCGGTATCGATAAAGGAGTACTGTCGCTGTCGGAGAAACGCCAGCTGGGCTGCAAATTCGGACTGGCTGACCGCGCCGGGAGCCGCCTCGGGCAAAACCCGGTGCCATGTCCAGATAATCAGTGAATCCATACTTGAATTTCATCCTGTAAATTTTAACAGAATCAACATCGCCCGCAAACCATAAATTTACGAACAGCCGTTATCATATTTAAACTTTTTCCGTTTCCGATGAGGGAAAGATAACATGATTCAACGGTTTTTCAAAAACAAAATCGCCTTTTACCTTTCGTCGCGGATAAAATATGCTATATTAAGAGATATTTGTCTTTTGAGCGCATTAATTTATCAATTTTCAAAATAAAACGGGCATACCGATGACGGCAAAACCATTGACAACCGAAGAAATCAGGGAGCTGCTGGAGAAAAAACTGTTTGAAAAGCTCCGTACCCGTTTTGCCGAAACCGATCCCGCCGACGTCGCCGATCTGCTCAACGATTGTGACAGCGACGAGATCGAGCAGATATTTAATATCCTCGACAACAAACTTGCCTCCGATGTCATCGTGGAAATGGAATCCGATGGGGTGGACGAAGTCGTTGAAAACCTCTCCTCCGACCGAGTGGTCGAACTGATGCGTAAGATGGCCCCGGACGATGCGGTGGACTTTTTCAACGAACTCGGCGACGAAGAGAAAGCCGATGTGCTCACCCGACTCAACGAAACCGAGCAGGAAAGCCTGTGCCGGTTGAGCAACTACAAGGACGATTCCGGCGGCGGGCTGATGACGCCGGAACTGTGCGCCGTATCCGGCAATTCCACGATTAAAGAAGCTATCAACAGCCTGATCACCGCCGATTATTCCGACCCGATTTCCATGGTGTTCGCGGTGGACAACAATTTCAAGCTGCTTGGATCGATCCATATCTCCGACCTTATCGCCCACCCATCCAATGCCAGGGTTAAGGAGATTATCGATGTTGACCCGGTCTTCGCCTACGTTGACGAGGACCAGGAGGACATCGCCCGCAACTTCCGTAAATACAACCTCTACACCATGCCCGTCGTCGATCGCGACATGAAACTGGTAGGCCGGATCACCGTTGACGACGTCATGGACGTGCTGGACGAAGAGATCGCCGAAGACATCGCCCACATGTCCGGGGCGCCGGACATCGAAACCGGGGCGGAATCTCCATTCAAAATCGTCCGGCTGCGTTTGCCATGGCTGCTGATCACCATGTTTACCGGGATGCTGGTCAGTATGGTGGTAGGGCGGTTGATAGATATCAGCGGCGCATCGGTGATGGCGGCATTCGTTCCGGTCATCCTGGGTATGGGCGGCAACACCGGGATGCAGGCAACCGCGGTGACCGTGCGTAATATCGCGCTGGGCGAGATCCATTTAAACCGCCTGCTGTTCATCTCCCTGCGCGAAATATTCGTCGGGGCGATGATGGGTGCGGTATGCGGCGTGATCGCCGCCTTGATCGTCGCGGTCAACCTGTCATGGATCGCAAGTAATCCGCCTGCCTATCCGTTGATCAAACTGTGTTTTATCGTCGGCATTTCAATGCTGACATCAATGAGTTTTGCCGCGCTGTCCGGCACCCTGATGCCGATCGCGTTAAATCAGTTGAAGGTCGATCCCGCGGTGGCATCCGGTCCGTTCGTTTCCACGAGCAACGACCTGTCGGCGTCGTTGATCTATTTGGGCATGTGTATGCTGTTATTGAGTATGTAATGGAGTCAATTGTGATATAATGATTTACGAAGAATCAACTCCCAGATGGTATACCGCGGCTTTTTTCCTGCTGGTAACCTTCATGCTTTGCTATCCGTTCTGGCAGATCGGCGGGCGTGAGCTGTACTGGAGCGAAAGCAGCTATGCGGCCATGGCCATGGAGATCAACTATCTGTCTCCCAGCGGCCAGGCCCACGGCGAAATCATTCCGCAGGCATTTCCCATGTTGCCGTGGCTGGCGGCGTTGCTGCATAATGAGTTCGGATTGTCAATGGAGACAGCACTGCGTCTGCCTTCGGTTGCAGCACTGGCGCTGCTGGCATTCCTGGTCTGGATGACCGGCAGGCATGCGGCCGGAATCGGCGCAGCGGCAGTAGCCTCTGCGGTGCTGATCACCAGCAATATCGTTTTGGAAAAAGCCGTCGACGGATACCCGGATATGCTGGGGGTATTGTTTCTTTTTGCCGGCTGGATGTTCTGGTTCAGGATCGGGGTAGTCCGCGGCGACTGGAATCTGGCCTGGCCGGTGAGTCTGTTCTGTTGCGGTCTGGCGTTTTATACCATCGGCTGGGCAGGAATCATCTTCTTTTTCATCCCGTTGATCTTCCTGCGCCGCCCGCTTACGCTCTGGCCGAAATTACAACGGCCGGGTTTTTATATCGGCCTTGGGATTGTACTTTTTTTCATCTGCCTGTGGGCATTGCCTCGAATTACCGCCGGTCACATGCCGTTCCGTTCCTTCCCGCTGCGTACCGGCCATGTCGGCGGCTATCTCGAACACCTCTTCTATTTTCCTTTTGACGTTGCAGCCAGATTCATGCCGTGGACGGTATTCATGTGGGCGCCGTTCTGCGTTGCGTTGCAGCCGCTGGACAAGAATCCTATCTTCAGCCGTTATCTTCGCACCATCGTCATCTCTTTGTTCATGCTGCTGTGGTTCAGCCCGTTTACCGAACCGCGCGACATCGTCCTTTTGGCCCCGCCGCTGGCGATTCTGACCGGATGCTATTATCCGCTGGTCGTCCGCAGGTACGGACATTTTTTCCTCAAGCTGCTACGTTATCTCTCCTATGCCGCCATTCCATGCGGACTGTTCCTGATCGCCTTTTACCTGGCGCCGACCGGGTGGTGGCAGAACCTGGCCTCTCTGGAGCGCGGTACCGGTTTTCATGACAATCCTCACAATATTACCGCCGGACTGACTTATGGCATCATTATCGTCGCCGCCGGAATCGCCCTTATCTTCACCCCGAAGTATACTTTGCCGATCTGGAGCATCACCACCCTGCTTATCGGAGTGATCGTACTCATTTTCTGGGCAATTCCCCACCCTTACAAGGCACAGGAACGCCAAAAACGCGACATGGCAGAAGAAATACGCGAGGCCATCCTGCGTTACGGAGAAATGCCGCAGTGTATCTTCAAAGGACCGCAGGATATCGGGCTTTACGGCGAATGTTTCTATTTGGGCGGCAAAGTAAAACGGATCACCTCTTTAAATGAATTACCGGGAGATGAAGAGGTCGTTTTTCTCCTCAGCAGTGAACCCCCGATGGATCCCACCCGCGCCCGCTCCTGGGTCAATATTCTGGCTGACAGCAGGCGCTTTCGCAGTGAAAAACTTTTCCTCTGGCGCGGAACCAGAGCCGATAAAAAAAGCGGAATCACCGATGACAAAAAACACTGAAATATTTCTCTGCACGGCGGACAAAGAACAACTTGAGCTTTTTCTGCGAGAACAGAACCAGCCGGCGTTCCGCGCCGCACAGATCATGGACTGGGTATACCATAAACGCGTCTTTGACCCGGCGATGATGAAAAATCTGCCCGGCCCGTTGCGCCTGGCGCTGGCGGAAAACTTTCTTTGCAGTTCAATGCGAGTTAAGGACACACTGGAAGCGGAAGATGGAACGGTTAAACTGCTGCTTGGTCTCCATGACGGCGAGACTATCGAGGCAGTTATCATCCCTGCCCCCGGCCGCCACACCTTCTGCCTCAGCACTCAAGTGGGCTGTCCGGTCCAATGCCGCTTCTGCGCCAGCGGCGCCGACGGCCTCGTCCGCAATTTACACGCCGGAGAAATCATCGAACAATTCAATTGCTGCTGTTCCCGGCTCGGCACCCTGCCCGATAACATCGTCTTCATGGGCATTGGCGAAGGGCTGTTGAATTTCGACAATCTGACCCGGGCGCTGGATTTAATCTGTTCGCCCGACGGGTTCGGCATGGCGGCGCGGCGTATCACTGTTTCCACCAGCGGCTGGGTGCCGGGTATCCGGAAACTCGCCGATATGGAACGCCAGTGGACCCTCGCAGTCTCACTGCACGCTCCCGACGACACCACCCGGGCACAACTCATTCCCGATAAGATGCGCTATCCGATCGACGAGATCCTCGCGGCATGCGACTATTACCGCGAAAAATCCGGCCGGATGGTCACCTTCGAATACACGCTGATCCATGGCATCAACGACAGCCGCGAGCACGCCAATAAGCTGGCGGCAATTGCCGCCACCCATCATGCCAAAGTAAATATCATCCCCTATAACCAAACTTCTCCGGAGTTCAAACGACCAACCGACCGCGCCATCAAAGCATTTGAAGAGGTATTGCTGAACCGGAAAATCCAGGTCACGGTCCGGGTGGAAAAGGGCGCCAAAGTCGCTGCCGCCTGTGGACAGCTCCGTCGCGACCGTAGCAACCAAAGCTGAGCTGCCATGAGGCACAAATGACCATTTTCCTCATTTTTATGGCAATTTAAGCTATTTTATTACCTTAATCATGCATGTAAAATATATCAACCAATCAATATGGAGATAGTTTTATCATGACCAATATACCCAGAAACGAATATCCTCGCCCGCAATTCAGCCGCGACGAATGGCTCTGCCTCAACGGGGAATGGCAATTTGAGATCGACTATGCCGACACCGGTATGCAGCGAGGGATGATCGAACGCCGGCTTTCCGGCAGGATCACCGTTCCGTTCTGTCCCGAATCCCCGCTTTCAGGTATCGGCCACACCGATTTCATGAATGCAGTGTGGTACCGCCGCGAAGTAACCATTCCAGCATCCTGGGCCGGGAAAAACGTACTGCTTCACTTTCAGGCATGTGACTACGACACCCATGTATGGATCAACGGCCATGAACTCGGTTCACACCGCGGCGGCTTCACACCGTTCAGCTTCGATCTGAGCGGGTTCGTCTCCCCCGGCGACACTGCCGTCATCGTCGTCTGCGCCCGTGATTACGCCTACGAACACAAAGCCGGCGGCAAACAGTCGCTCGACACCTGCAATCCAGCCGGATGCCACTACCTGCGAACCACGGGAATCTGGCAGACCGTCTGGCTCGAACCGGTCGGTGTCACCAGTTTCAAACGCCCCCGCATCACTCCAGACCTCGGCAGCCGGACCTTTACCGTCGAACTTCCTCTTTGCGGCCCCCGCGCCACCGGCATGAAAGTTCGCGCCATAATGTCCACACCCGACGGCGAAGTCTGCCGTGCCGAAATCAACGCCGATCTCGATTTTACGCCGCAGCTCCGTCTGGAAATCCCCGCATCCCGACTTCAGCTGTGGGAACCGGGCAACGCATTCTTATATGATCTGCGGCTGGAACTCATCGACGCCGCCGGCAACATCATTGACTATGCCGACAGTTACGCCGGAATGCGTTCCATCGCCTTCAACGGCCGCAAAGTGCTGATCAACGGCAAACCCGTCTTCCAGCGTCAGGTACTCGACCAGGGGTATTATCCCGAAGGCATCATGACCGCCCCCTCCGAAGAAGCCCTGATCAAGGATATCGAACTGTCGATGGCCGCAGGGTTCAACAGCGCCCGGCTACACCAGAAGGTTTTCGAGGAACGCTTTCTCTACCACGCCGACCGCCTCGGCTATATGGTCTGGGGCGAATTCGGCGACTGGGGCATCCACCGCTTC
>QKAL01000135.1 GCA_003246475.1 Lentisphaerota bacterium | reverse complement strand
AACCCCCTGCAGATACATTAAATTAGACTTTCACGCAGTAAGCATTAAGGGGGGATTATAAATTACCCATTTTATTTCCCCCTTAATTACGCAGTAACTATTATAATAAAGTTAGAGTTACTTTGCCACATGCAAGTGACGGGGCGTAGCTTATAGACATCAAAAAACAACACCGATAGAAATAAGTATATTCTTATTTGACGACATGCATCGGTAAATCATTTTACGCCTCATAGACATCATTATGAAGTAAAGGCATATCCGGACAGTAACACGCCATCAACAACTCATATATAAAAAAATGAAAAAGATAGAAAATTCACGCGTTCTGGTCACCGGCGGCGCCGGTTTTATCGGTTCCAATCTGATTGAGACATTGCTGGAACAATCAAACCAGGTAATCTGTCTCGACAACTTCAGTACCGGAAAAAGGGAAAATCTGATACCGTTCCTCAACAATCCGGATTTTACCCTCATCGACGGCGACATTCGCGACAGCAAGGTCTGCGTTGCCGCCTGCGATGGGGTCGATTACGTGCTACATCAGGCGGCTCTGGGTTCCGTACCGCGCTCGATCGTCGATCCCATCACCACTACAGAAGTCAACATTACCGGGTTCGTCAACATGCTGTTTGCAGCGCACGAGACCAAAGTGAAACGTTTTGTCTATGCCGCCAGCAGTTCCACCTATGGCGACAGCAAAACACTGCCCAAGGTTGAAGACCAGATCGGCAAGCCACTGTCTCCCTATGCCATCACGAAGTACGTCAACGAACTTTACGCGGAGAATTTTGCCGCCATCTACGGGATTGAAACCGTCGGACTGCGCTACTTCAACGTCTTTGGACGCCGTCAGGACCCGCACGGGGCATATGCCGCAGTGATCCCCAAATTCGTCATCAGTTTGATAAACCACGAATCACCCGTCATCAACGGCAACGGCAACCATTCCCGTGATTTCACCTATATCGACAACGTCATCCAGGCAAATCAACTGGCTGCGCTATGTACGGTGCAGGGAGCAGCAAACACGGTATACAATATTGCCTTCGGCGAGCGTACCACGCTCAATGAGCTTTTTTACCAGTTACGGGACAATTTGAGTAAGTTCGATCCGAAAATCGCCGCAGTAGAGCCGACATACGGACCGAATCGTTCCGGAGACATCCCGCACTCTCTGGCCAACATCGACAAGGCCAGAAAGCTACTTGGTTACGAACCGGAATACAACGTCAGCGCCGGGCTTGCAGCTGCGACCCAATGGTACTGGCAGACATTTTCCAGCAAACCCTGACAGAAAAAGGAAACTTTGTATGAAAGCATGTTTCATGGGGTTGGGATATATTGGTTTACCAACCGCAATCATTGCCGCAAAAAACGGAATAGATGTTACCGGCGTCGACATCAATCCGAAAGTCGTGGAGCTCGTCAATCGGGGAGAGATCCACATCGTCGAACCGGGCCTCCGGGAATTGTGCAGTGAAGTTGTCAGCAGTAAAAAATTAAAGGCATCGGTAACGCCGGTTGCCAGCGACGCCTACCTGATCGTAGTCCCGACGCCATTCAAAGACAATCACGAGCCGGACATCTCCTATGTCGAGGCCGCAACGCGGACTGTTATCCCGTTACTGAAAGAGGGCGATCTTTACATTATAGAATCCACCTCGCCGGTAGGGACTACCGAGTCGATGGCGAAATTAATATTCCAGCAGCGGCCGGAACTTGATGGTAAAATATTCATTGCCTATTGTCCCGAGCGAGTCCTCCCCGGCAACGTCATCTATGAACTGGTCAACAACGACCGGGTAATCGGCGGGATAGACCCGGAGTCCACCGAGAAAGCGACAGCATTTTATGCCGGATTCGTTAAGGGGGCGCTGCACCGGACCAATGCCAAAACGGCGGAAATGTGCAAGTTGACGGAAAACGCCTCCCGCGACGTTCAGATCGCGTTTGCCAATGAACTGTCGCTGATCTGCGACAAGGCCGGGATCAACGTCTGGGAACTGATCAATCTGGCCAACAAACACCCCCGCGTCAATATTCTTAATCCCGGATGCGGCGTCGGCGGGCACTGCATCGCCGTTGATCCGTATTTCCTGACCGCGGATTTCCCGATCGAATCACAGTTGATCGCTAAGGCCCGCGCCACCAACAACTACAAAGCCTTCTGGTGTGCAGAACGCATTCAGAACGAAATGTACAAATTTGAACTTGCCCATGGCCGCAAACCGGTTGTGGCGCTGATGGGGCTGGCATTCAAACCAGACATCGACGATCTCCGTGAATCACCGGCAAAATACATCGTCTCGAAAGTGATGCAAAGCGGCAACAACGCCGACCTGCTCATCGTCGAACCAAATGTCAAGGAACATCATGTGTTCAAACTGTCGAACTACCGGGAGGCGTTCGACAAGGCGGATATCGCGGTATTCCTGGTGGCGCACAGAGTCTTCCGCGAGTTGCCGAAAAACCCGCAAAAAACCATTCTTGACTTCTGCGGAATCTTCAAGTAAACCAGGGGGGGGATTGATGAAGAAGGTAATGCTGGTTTTCGGGACACGGCCGGAGGCAATTAAAATGGCGCCGCTGGTCAAGGAGTTTCAGAAACATCCGGATAAGTTTGAAACGATCATCTGCGTCACCGGACAACATCGCAGGATGCTGGACTCCGTACTCGACCTTTTTGCTATAAAACCTCATTTTGACCTGAACGTCATGAAGCCGAACCAGGATCTTTATGACGTAACGTCAAACGTTCTACTCGGCATGCGCGACATCCTGAACAAAAGCAAGCCGGATGTCGTTCTGGTACACGGGGATACAACTACATCCTCCGCAACGGCGCTGGCCGCCTATTATCAGCAGATTCCCGTCGGACATGTCGAAGCCGGACTGCGGACCCGTAACATATACAGTCCATGGCCGGAGGAAATCAACCGCCAGATCACCGGCAGAATCGCCGCCTACAACTTCGCACCGACTCCTTTGAGCCGGAAAAACCTGCTGGAAGAAAAAGTCTGCGATTCCAGAATCATCGTAACCGGCAACACCGTGATTGACGCGCTCCACTGGGTGACCGATCGGATCAACAGCAGCCCGGATATCCAAAAGGGGCTGGTACGTGAACTTTTACAGTCCAATTATGATGTAAACCGTCTGGAAGATGGACGGCGACTGGTCTTAATCACCGGACATCGCCGGGAAAATTTCGGCGACGGATTCATGTCAATCTGCGCGGCACTGAAGTCTTTATGCCATAAGTACGCCGATGTTGACTTTGTTTACCCGATGCACCTGAATCCCAATGTACGCCGTCCGCTTAACGAGGTTTTCGGCAACAGTACACCGGAAAATTTGTTTCTCATCGAACCGCTCGACTATCTGCCGTTTGTGTATCTGATGGGCAAATCGTATCTGCTCCTGACCGACAGCGGCGGCATCCAGGAGGAGGCTCCGGGGCTGGGCAAACCGGTACTGGTGATGAGGGATACGACGGAACGGCCGGAGGCACTGGAGGCAGGAACCGTCAAACTGGTCGGAACCGATTACCATACGATTGTAGAAGAATGTTCAGCGTTGCTGGACTGTCCGGATAAATACAACAGGATGAGCAGTGCGGCCAATCCTTACGGTGACGGGCAAGCCTGCCGGCGAATAACCGAGGCATTGCGGAATAACGACTTCAGTACCCCATCCAATCAGATAATTGCAGAATAATTTAATGATTGCAGACGATAATATACAAAATGTACTGAATAGACTGGCGGATTGGCTCGAAACCTGGCGAAATGAACACGGCGGGTATCACGGATTTGTGATCCACCGGCTGGAAAAAAAGCGTATGAAAGACATCCGCCAGACCGCCTGGACCCAGGCAGCGATGATTCGCGCATATTCGAATTTGTTTCGTGCCTGCGGCGACGAGTACTGGAAGGTAAAAGCAATGGAGGCCGCCGATGCTCAAGCCAACGACTTCATTGCCGACAATGGAAAATTCCGTTTTGCCGGACACGAGGACGAACGCTTTACGTCGCTCGTCCATTGCGCGCTTGCAGACTGTGCCCTGCTAGACACGTTTGATTTCATTGATGACGCAAGAAAAGAGAAATATCTCGATATCGTACAAGCCAATATAGATAAATATTGGTTGAAATCGCTCTGGGTCGAAGAGTGCGGCGCCTTTCGTTTCAGCGAAATCGACTTCTACAGCAACGGGAAACATCGTTTCGTCATTAATTTCAATTGCATGGCACTGGAAACACTGCTCAAGTTCAACCGACTACGGACAGTCGAACCATTCGGAAAGGTCGCCGCGCGAGTCGGCAAATGGTTGCTGGACCGGCTGGAAGAATCTTATAAATTCTTCTGCGATAACATGCCGGCTGACGGTGGCTTCCATCCGGGAGCAATGCCTTACCAGTTCGGAAAATCACGGGCGACACCCGACAACTGCGTCTTTCTCTACAGCGGCCTGTCATTGCGGGGGCTGTGCGAGTTGTATCAGGAAACCGGCGATATACGTTGTAAAAAAATCATCGAAAACGGGGTTGAAGGTCTGCTTGCCTCCAGAGATCCGCAGACCCGGCTGTTTTACCATACGACCCATGGTTTTCACATTGACCCATATCCGCAATTCATCGCCGGGACTGGGATGATTCTGGTGGGCATCGCCCGGGCGGAAGAGGTGACCGGCAGGAAGTGGGACTATGAAGACACCGTGGAATCGATTCTGGGGCAACAGCAAGCCAATGGTTCTTTCCCGTGTTTCATCGGCAAGAACCGTTCTCACAGCCGCCGCTTCAAAAGCGGAATCGAGACTTGGGAAGACCATGTCGCCGGAGTCAACTGGAACGCGCAACTTTTCGAATATCTGTCGTTACGCCGCGGCGTCCTGAATCACCGTCAGGCGGAACGGCAGTCGGCGCATTGCGTGTTGAAAAAGAACTTCTTTTATTCGGACACCCGCGACAAAGTCACCATCATTTCCCTGTGGCCCATCGAAAGTGCCGGAATCTTTCACGCACAAAAAAAGAATACCCGGGCAACGTTATGTCTTTTCCGGGAAACGGTGTCCCAAATTATTGAGAAAATATGTTGCAAACGACCAAGAGTATGAGCGAAGAAAAAGAAAAAATATCCGCGAAAGGATTATCTGGCGCCAAATGGGTGGTAATCGCGAATACCGCCGGGACCGGCTGTACCTATCTGGCCACTGTGCTGCTGGGCCGTATCAATCCTGAAACACTGGGTTATTTCGCTCTCGTTCAGATGCTGATAAGCACGATTCTGACTTTCGTTCTCTTCGGCGGCGAGACCGTTCTCAGTAATTACCTGCCCAAGATCGACTCCGACACCATGAAAAACGCCTTCGTCTCTTCGTATGGGGCACTGATAATGTCGTTCATGCTGCTGTTCTCACTCGTACTGTATTTTTACCCGCAGCTGCTGTTCTTCCTGCTGCGCAAAGAAGTAGATCCGGGATTTTTAAAAAATTTCATTGTCATCTCGCTGGCGGTACTGGTTTTCAGCATACTGATGGGAGCGGGAATAGGAGAGATGAAATTCCGATCCTCGGCAGTCGCCAATTTCATCGTCAGATTCGTGCCTTTTCTCGGCATCGGCTTTATCTTCTGCGTCCGGCCGGTCTGGTTTGAGGGCAACGAATATGGAACCATTCTTAAGCTGTTCATGCTGGCGTACCTGCTGGCGACCGGTTTTCTGGCGTTCAGTTTATACCGTCACAAACTGAGAGTACGGCAGAAGCTTTATTTCCCTAAAGGCTTCTGGGCGTTTACACTCTCCTCACATCTGGCCACGATATTTACCTTTGTCTATAACCAGTTTGACCGTTTCTGTATTCTGTCGCTGGACGGATTCAGGGATCTGGGCTACTATCAGGCGGTAATAACGTTGTTGTCGCTTACGGATTATCTGCCGATACTGCTGCTGTCGATCACATTGCCGATCTTCTCTAAGATGTCAGGTGACGCCAATGCCTATAAACAGACCTTTTCCGTTACCTATTTCACCGGCATGACACTCATGACCGGCATGGTCATCGTAATGATCGGATTCAGCGACAACATCCTCGGGATCTATGGGGAAGGATATACAAAATACGCTTGGATTTTGATTATGTTCTGCCTGGTAAACGTCTTCCGTGGACATGCGCTGGCAACGCTGTCAGTACTGCTGGCCTCGGAAATGAACATGTGGAGGACGGTAACCAGTATCATCCAGATCACAATTCAGATTGCCGGGACCGTGCTGTTTCTCCGTTCGTATGGGATTCTGGCGATTGTAATTTCCAAGGTGGTCGCAGTCATCATCATCTCATCGGTGAACCACGGCTATGTGCTGTTCAAAATCAGAAAATCGCGCCAGATACCACGTTGTTTCACCTCGGCGGTGGCGGTTAGCGTGGTACTGGCCGGGGTAAAACTGATGCTGCCGCAATCCGGCATTGCCATATCGGGAATCATCACCATGATTACGGGGTTGATATACTTGAAGCTCAACGGGATTACCTTCAAAGAAATCATCCGGCTGTTGCGGGCGTTGAAGCGTAACGAACCGGGTACATTGCGTGAAAGCGTCTTTTCCCGGGGTGCCGTATAAGATTAATTTTAATGAATATTATTCAGGATATAGAGATGGAAGATTTAACAACAAAAGCTCAATTGGTCAAGTCACATTACGAACGCGTCGCAAAAGAGCGCAGCGACAGGCTGGAAAACACCGCCTGGAATCTGGCGCGGATCAACCACTCGACGCGAGCAAAGATTATCGGTGCATTTCTCAATAAGCTGCACGGACTGAAAAAAGGCATCGACATCGGTACCGGAACCGGCGTATGGGCGGAAGTATTGACCGGACACTGTGAACAGGTCACAGGCATCGACTTTGCGCAGCAGAATGTTGTTGTCGCCACAGAAAACGCCGCAAAAAAACAGCTTTCAGACCGGCTGACATATATGGTTGACGACGCGGTCGAAATAAATACCGTCGCCGATAACACCTTCGATATCGCCACTCAGATATCCGTTCTGCAACATCTGCCGGATCAGAATAAAGCGATCTCGAGGGTCAACGATATCCTGACATCGCAGGGACATCTCATCATCCTCGTTCACAATCGCCAGTGCATTTACAATCGAAGCCGTAACATACAGCGTAAACTGGGAACGGAAACGGCCATAAACAACTTCAATTCGCCGGGAGAACTGACCGCAATGTTGCGAAAGAACGGTTTTGAGATTGTCGCTGTACGTTTCAACTGGTTATTCCTTCTGGACATCCTGTCTATCGGTGTCGGCAAACCGGCTCTCGGTTTTCTCGAACCTTTGCGCCGGATTCTTATCTCCCTGACCGGTATCCCGGCGATAATCCTCGGCAGAAGCAGAATATTCCACCGGTTTTTCAGGGAAATCGTCATCCTCGCCCGCAAAAAAAGTTAACCGGGGACAATTTGTTTAACCATTCATCAACATGAGTATGAGATATGAGTTTTGATACTTTGGATTCGGAAGTTATTAAAAAAGGACTTTGTTGCGGTTGCGGCGGCTGCGTGGGGGTCTGTTTGCATGACGCACTGACAATCGATCCGTCCCTAGGCCACACGCCACAACTGGAACCGTCACGCTGCGTCGATTGCGGTCTATGTCTGAAAGTATGTCCGGGCAGAGGTTATCCGGTCAACGCCATGGCAGAGGAACAGGCAAAGGCTTCCGGGGACAAATACAATCCGCTCGACGGGGTGGTTCGCAGCTGCCACATGGGGTATTCAACCAATCCTCAGACCAGGGTACTTGCGGCCTCCGGGGGCGTTACCACCGAACTGCTCCTTTATCTTCTGGAATCGAAGCAGGTAGATGCAGTAGCTGTAACGGCGATCGGCAGCAATAATTTTCCGGAAGTACATCTGACTTCCGATCCGGAAGTCGTCTATGAATCCAAACGCAGCAAATACGGACCGGTACCGATGCTCAGCATTATCAAGCAATTGATCCGGGAACCCCGTAAGATCGCCATTACGGTATGTCCATGCCAGATGGCTGGCTGGCGCAACGCGGAAAAGATTTTTCCAAAACTCAAAGACTGTCTGGTACTGTCTCTGGGGCTCTATTGCGGCCAGGTCCAGACTTACGATTCGCTCACCGCTATTGCCAGTACCATCGGACTTAAATTTCCTTCGGAAGGCACTCGTTTTATCGGCTGGCGCTGCGGTGAGTATCCCGGTTACGCCAGATTTCAACTTTCGGACGGTACCTACATGGACAAATACCTCTACCCGTGGCTGGACATCGCAGTTCCGCTTTTCAATCTGGAAAGGTGTTACATCTGTCCGGAGGCGTCGAATGTACTGGCGGATATGACCATGGGCGATTACCACAAGGGGCGGAAACGTGAGACCGCTGTTGTCTGCCGTGCTCCGGTCGGTGAAAAAATCCTTGCCGAAGCGGTTGCCGCCGGAAAAATCGAATGCCGCCGGATGTCGGATGAAGAATATACCTGCGGTACGCCGACGACAATCGTCATCGCCAAGTTCTTTCCGTCCTTGTGGAGAAATGAAGTCAAAAAGAAGTTGCGTCAGCCGCATCTTAAATATGATTACAATGAAGAGTTCACGCGAAAGTATCCACTTAAGTACAAAATGGTATTTACGGTACAATGTGTTCTTCTGGCGTTTTTTCGCAATACAACCGTGAAAACATGGCTGCGGAAACACCCCCGGATCATGGAAATGGTCGGGCACTTCCTCTACCGTTATCCCGGAAGTTTAAAACACCCGATAAAGTTCCTCTTTTACAATCCGTCAAAACCATCCCGATAAAGATGTCAGAAAATCAGTTTAGAAATATTATCATCCAAACCCAGAATTATCCGGGAGTGGGCGGCATCGAAAACAGTATCGCCCAGATTCACCGTATCCTGAACGGGCAAGGGCACAACATCCGGATCATCTCCCACGGTAATGAAAATGAAAGTACCCCGGAGCATGCTTTCTATAATTCAGGTAAATTCCCGTTCCTTATCCTGCCGCCGCTTAAGGGGTTCTTCAGCTTCCGGCAATATGTGAGGAAAAACCGGGAGATGTATGAAAAAGCCGACCTGATTATCTGCCGTTATCTGCATCAAACGCTGGCCACCGCAATCGTTATCGGTACGGATAAACTGGTTTTCATTCCCCCTTGCATCTCCTGCGACGGCTACCGCGGGGTGATAAAAAATGCCTGGGGGATGCCCTCTCCGCGACACCTCATGAAAATCGTCTTCAACGCGTCATGCATGTTTATCGACAATATCCTGGAACGGAAATTGTATTCAACCAACATCCGCGTCCTCACTTTCAGTGCCAATCTGCAAAGACAGATCAGGAAGAAATACCGGCCGGCATGTATCGACACTGTTCCCGGCGGCGTGGATGAAACCAGATTCGCCCCGTTGAGCAACGAGTGCCGCCTGAAACTGCGACAGCAACTTGGCTTCTCGAATGATGACTTCGTTGTCGTTTATGCAGGCCGCCTGTCCGCCGGAAAAAACCCGGACATACTGCTAAAAGCATTCAAGGCACTGCCGGAGAAAAATAAACGGCTGGTTTTCATTGGCGAAGGCGAGTTGAAGAAACATCTTGAACAGAATTCCGGCGCTGACGTTATTTTCACCGGCAACCTCAACCACGACATGCTGCCACAATATTACAATATCGCCGACGTCACGGTTTTGCCGACCTATTACGAATCCTATGGACATGTCTTTGCCGAATCATTATGCTGCGGCACCCCCATAATCGGATTCGATTCAGAACAGACCAATACGGCAACCAACGAATTCATCCATCTGGAACACTCGGGGCTCGCCGTTGACTGCCGTGGGAACCGTATCGAAAATTTGTCACAGGCATTACTCCATATCTGCCGGGAAAAGGAACACTACCGGGCAACGCGTCTGGAACGGGCAGTACCGGCACAAAAGTTATATCGTTGGGAACGTTTTGTCGAGCGTGGTATCTTCCAGAACAGTTCGGGAGGCGCAGATGAAAATTAAACTCGGTCGGGAAAATGTGGCGGTAGTTCTGTGCTTTCTGATGGTCTTCCTGTCCGAAGCCATGATGAATTTTATGCCGACCGTCGCCACCCGTTTAAAGATATGCGCCTTGTTGTTGTTGTGCACCTTTTCCTTTTTCCGTTTGAATTTCAACCGCAATCTTGTTTTTCTGACATCGTTGTTTGTCATTGACCTTGTAGTTAATTTCTTCGTCAGCTTTAACTATCAGGCGGCGGCAGAGGAATTTGTACGGTTCATGTTTCTTCCCGCAGTATTGTTTTTCGGTTATTCATATCGCAAAAAAATCGATCTCTTTATCAACCTGATTATTGTGGGAGCTCTGGTGTCGGACCTCTTCCAGGCCGTGAACTATCTGTGCTTGCTGACCTCCTGGATGGAACCGCTTATTCCGTTGCGTATCAAAGGCGGCGGCTTCGCCATCAACGCCGGGCTGTTCGACGTCTCCAATGCCACCGTCAATCTTTCCGCCTTCATTCTGGTCTACGCATTCAGGGAGATAAGATACCGGAAATTTCTGATCGCTTTCTTTTTTGCCGCAACGTTGCTGACCCTCTCCTATAAGACGATTCCATTTTTATTGGTACCGATGCTTCTCTTCTCTCGTAAAAAGCTCTCTTTCGGTATTATCCGAAACACCATTTTCGTCACGGCCCTGCTATTTGTACTGGCGCTTCTCTTTTCCAGCTATCTGGGCCACATGTACGATCTGCTGCTGAAAAAAATCGATTTTTACATTGTGACGGGCGACTCGGCGCGATATGAATCATACCGGGTCATGGTTGAATTTCTATCGAAATTCAATTTACTCGGCGAAGGCTTGGGGGCGTTCGGGGGACCGGCCTCAGTTGCCTACGAATCTCCGACCTATGCCCAATACGGTTTCGACTGGTATTTCACCATCGGCATGAACACAACCGACACCTTTTACCCACATCTGTTCGTGGAATTATCCTGGATCGGAGGACTGCTGTATCTGGTCATGCTGTGTCTCCCGGTCATGCAAACCCGGTCGATTCCGGCGATCAAAATCAACCTGATAATCCTGGCGGCGCTGATGTTCGAATCGCTGTTTTCGTTCGGACTCGCCAATCTACTCGAACTAATGTCAACCGTACTTCTGTTTTACGGAATAAACTGGAAATATGAAAAAGATACTGCTGATCAACAACGGGTATCCGTCGAAGGCTAACCCGCATTATACCGCCTATATCCAGAGCATTAAAACAGGGCTGGAGGGGGCTGGCTGTGCCGTCGACTTACTGGTCATGGATATCGATTTCGGCAACAGTATCCCGGTCAAACTGATAAATTATTTAAAGTATTACTGGCGCCTTTTCAGTTTCCGGCAATATTCCGGATACGACTACGTCTATATCAACAATTATCCGCATTCATTTCTACCGCTGGCATTCCGGCTGAAAAGGATGAAGAATCTGATCATTCACTGGCATGGGGCCGATATCATCGCCGAAAGTGCCTGCGTAAAAATATTAAACCAATTCTCCTATGCGTTCATTCCGTCTTCCTGCCGCCATATTTCACCGTCGGGTTACTTTGCGCAAGCAGTCGCGCAAGCGTTGAAGATACCGCGGGAGAGAATCTTCGTCAGTCCTAGCGGCGGGGTGGACACGGATGTTTTTGTCAGCCACTCCAAACCGGTAAAGAAAGGGGAAATACATCTGGGATTCGCGTCCCACGTCTCCAGCCGGAAAGGGTTCGACCTCTTCTACCGCCTGATCGAAGACCGGGCAGGACTGGAGGCGGAGACCGGCAGAAAGTTTTTCTTCCACTATATCAACTATGGAGAAGAAAAAGACTTTTATAACGCAAAACTGGCTTCGATTCCGGAAGTCACATGCCATGAGGTGTATGCAAAAAATAACATGCATGAGTTCTATGCCCTGACAGATATTCTGCTGCTGTCCACCCGCCTGTCGGAGAGCCTCGGTCTGGTTGGACTGGAGGCCATGAGCTGCGGCGTCCCGGTCGCAGGAACCGACGGATCAGCGATGGCCGAATACATCGTCAGGGGCACATCGGGATGCCCTTTCGCCATCGGCGATTATGGCAAAATGCGCAAATCGGTTATAGAGATCGTCGCCAATTATGAGACGCTCTCCCCCAGAAAATTCATCCTGGAAAACTACAGTATGGATTCAGTAATCAACGGATATAAGGAATTTTTTCAACAAAATGAATCTGCCCCAACCATGGATTGATAAATATCTGCTCAGCAACGATCTGTCGACCTACGACCCCTATGATATATGGACGACAAACATCGGTCTGGCTGCCAAAAAATTTTATAACGCCCATCCGAAGGCAGGCATTCCGGCGGCGGCAGCATTGCAGCTCTGGGATCTGTTCCCGAACAACAGCCTTCGGCTTGGATATCAGAAAAAAGAGACCCCGATAGTACGGGCATTCGCGACACAGGCATTGCTGGAATTATACCTTATCCGCCCAGAAAACCGATACCTCGAGGCGGCCAGATCGCATCTGGAATGGCTGAAAAAAAACTGCAGCAAGTGTCAACACGGTATCGGCTGGGGTATCAACTTCGAACACGCGGTATCGCCACATGTGGTATATCCGCCGTTCACCCCATTCGCCACCATCACACCATATATTCTTGAAGGGTTCTGCCGGTACCGCACCATCTCCGGCGATCAAACCTTTAATCCGATCATTGAAAAGATATTGCCGTTTTTTAAAAATGACCTGCAGGTTATAAAAGAAAACGAACAGCTGAAGATATACTCGTACGGTCCTTTTAACGATCGGGTGGTCATCAACGCAAACTCCTATGTGATGTATTCGCTCAGCCTTTTTCTGGAAAGCGCTCCGGAACTGGGCGGGGATATTGGTAAAATTTACAACTTCGTCGCCGGAAGGCAGCACGATAACGGCAGCTGGTTTTACTCTGTTGACCAGAATTCGTTTATCGACTGTTTTCACTCCTGTATCACCTTGAAAAATCTTATCAAGACCGGACAGCGGATAAAGCTTCCTTCACTAAACCATGTAGTGGGTAAAGGCTGGGACTTCCTTAAAAAAAACTGTTACGATTCCGGCGCAAAACTGGCAACTCGCTTTGCGGTCAGCAATAAACCGGGAATCGCAAAGTATGATCTCTATGATAACGCGGAAATGCTCAACCTGGCCTTGCTGATGGACGACCATGATTTCGCACAGGAATTGCATCACTCGATACAACGCCATTTTATTCACAACAATACAATTTACTCGATGAAAGATATTTTCGGATTTCGCCACAACAAAGAGATGTACCGCTGGGCGATAATGCCGTATGTTTATGCTCTCGCAAAAATGGAAAGGTTCAAACATGGTACAGAAAATTAATCGGGATTTCCTCCAAAAAATCCAGTCTCATTACTACCGCTTGAAACGAGTATTCCGAATCAAAGGCATTCCTTATGAACGCTGCGCGGAACTGCCGTATATCCTTGAAACGCTTTCTCGGGATTTCAATGAAGCCAGAAAATATCTGGATATTGGTTCCGGCGGGGAATCCCCCCTGCCGACCTGGCTGTTGCTCAACACCAGCTGGGATATTACCTGTGTCGACAAATTTTCCTGGGTCAGGGCGCAAAACGACTATGTCACGCGTCTTGCCGACGATGAACAGAAGTCCCGTTTCCATATCATCGAACAGGATTTTTTGACTACGGAACTTAAACCGGAAAGTTTTGACATCATCACCAATATCTCGGTAATCGAACATTTCCACGACGACACCGATGCCGAAGCCATGAACAAATCCGCAAAGCTGTTGAAGCCGGGCGGACTGTACATCCTGACAACTCCGGTCAATGAAGGGTTCGCCGCAGATTTCTATGTTGACGGCAGCGTCTACGGCGATACGTCTCAGGGCGGCAAGGTATTCTATCAACGCCATTACGACGTCAAGGGCATCGAACAGCGCCTCATCATTCCCTCCGGACTGGAAGAAGTCAAAAGGATCTATTTCGGAGAGTATGGCTTCTCCTGTTTTGAAAAGCTGCTCTGCCGTGAAAGTAAAATCGGAAAACTGCTGACATTACCGCTACGCCTTTTCATTCCCGGGCTGGCGTGCCGGTACCTGGGTTATTCCCCGGTACCGGTAAGCAATGAAAAGATGAAGGTCAATACCGCGTCAGGAGTGATCCTGATTCTTCGTAAACCCTTGGAGAAATAACGACATGTGCGGTATTTTAGGTACCATTGACCTGCCATTTACCGAATCCGCTCTGGAACGTATGAAACACCGGGGGCCGGATGATTACGGATTGCGGAGCCTGTCCGTGGCCGGACACCAGATCACTTTGGGACACCGCCGTCTCAGCATCGTCGATATCAGCCAGGCCGGGCATCAGCCAATGGAGACGGAGGACGGACGGTACATGATCGTATTCAACGGCGAAGTTTACAACCACATGGAACTTCGCCGGCAGCTCCGACAAAAATCATTCCGTGGACATTCGGACACGGAATCCATCCTGTACGCCCTTGCCGAGAACGGCATCAAGGCGCTGGAATCGTTCAACGGCATATTCGGATTCTGTTTCGTCGACCGTGTTGCGGCAAAAATCTATATCGCCCGCGACCCATTCGGCGTCAAGCCGGTCTACTACAAGCTCAGCGGAAACCAGCTATGCTTCGCCTCGGAGATCCGACCGATCAGGATGCTGGCCGACAGCACAGTCAGCCGCGACAGACTTGCCACCCTGCTACGATTGCGCTATCTGCCCTCTCCCGACACCATTTACGACGACATCTCCAAGATCCGACCGGGACATTATCTTGAGGTCTCCCTCTCCGGCGAAAACGTAGGAATCAGGGAAATACCTTATATCCCCACGATTCCGGCAGAGAAGAGGATCAGTTTACCCGACGCCCTTGAACAGTATGATCACTATTTTTCCGCCGCAGTCGAACGCCAGCTCATGTCCGACGTCGAGATCGGCATACTGCTCAGCGGCGGCGTCGATTCCGCCCTGGTCGCGGCAAGCGCCCGATCCAAATGTTCTCAAAAAATCAAAGCTTTCACTATCGGGTTCGAGGAGAACGCCGGGGAAGATGAGATCAATGACGCGGCGCAGACCGCCGGATTCCTCGGACTCGACCACCATGTGGTAAGAATATCCAGCCAGGACTTCTTCACCACCCTCCAGGAATGCGTCCGGATCACTGAGGAACCGCTGGCAACCACATCGCTGATTCCCATGCATTTTTTGGCACGGCTGGCGGCATCGCAGGTCAAAGTCGTTCTTACCGGACAAGGCGCGGATGAACCCCTCGGCGGTTATCGGCGTTATCAAGGTGAACTGCTGACCCGGTATATCCCCACCAGTCTGGGACCTCTGGCAAACGCCGTAATCAAGGGCGCGAAAATTAAAAGTTCAGCGTTGCTACGGGGGGCAAACGTCATGACCGAACCGGATACGGTCAGGCGTTTTCTGAAGACATACGAGGTCTTTTCGCCGGAAGAAATATATCGGCTGACCGGAATCCGTGAATCGATTGCCGAAAATCGGATCAGATATTTCCACGACCTGCTCGGGTGCTCGCAGAAAAAAAACTCAGTTGAACAGATGATGGCTGTTGATGTCCGCATGAACCTTGCCGACGACCTGCTCCTTTATACCGACAAGATAACGATGAACCATTCGCTGGAGTGCCGGGTGCCGCTGCTGGATCTGGAACTGGTCCGGTTTATCGAGTCGTTACCATCACAATACCGGGTCAGGCTCAAAAAGGGCAAGATCATCCATAAAAAATACGCGGAGAAGAAGCTCCCGCCGGATATCGTTCACCGTCCCAAAAAGGGGTTTTTGTCTCCCACCCGAAAGTGGTTCAGGCAATCGGATACGCTGCGCGGGATTCTGCTTGACCCGAATTCAACGTTCGCTGCCTTTTTCGACCAGAACGAAGTGAAAAAGATCATCGAACGCCATGATGCCGGATATAATATGGAACGTCATTTGTTTCTCCTCCTGTGCGTGCGGTTTGTCCTTGACAATGACCGTATCAAATGTTAATCATATAAAGTAAAAATTTCAGCGACAGTCAAAGGGTAAAAATGATCGGCGAAATTAAAAGACTGAATGTGCTGGACACCCCCGTAGATGCGGTGGATATGTCAAAGGCGTTGTCATTTGTTGAGGATTATGTCAGAAACGGCAATACTCCGGGGTACATCCTGGCGGTCAATCCAGAGAAGGTCTTTATCCTCAGAACCAACCCCTTCATGCGGGAATTTTTCGGTAAAGCCTCGCTTCTGATCCCTGACGGCATCGGTGTGGTCAAGGCACTGCGTTTTTTGTACGGAGCCAGAGTATCGCGCGTACCCGGCGCTGACCTCATGCAGAACATCTGCGCGGAGTCCGTGGAGAAAAACTATAGACTTTTTCTATACGGAGCCGGGGATGAGGTAAACCGGGAAGCCTGCGAAATCCTCAAGCAACGCCACCCCGGAATCAATATCGTCGGCCGAGCCGACGGTTATGTCAAGGATATGAAAGCACTGGTGGAAAACATCAACCGTTCAAATGCACAAATCCTTTTTGTGGCTCTGGGCAGCCCCCGTCAGGAAGAGTGGATCCACGAACATCTTCACGAATTAAAAACGGTCAGGCTTTGCCAGGGAATCGGCGGCACCCTCGACACCATTACCGGGAAAGTAGCGCGCGCACCCATCTTCTGGCAGAATTTGGGACTGGAATGGTTCTACCGTCTGCTCAAACAGCCTTCAAGATGGAAAAGGCAGCTCAAACTTTTGAAATTCATCCTTGAAGTCATCCTGTATAAATTCGGAGTGAACAGGTTGCGCCCGAAAGCGTCAGAAAACAGTTCGACACCTCTTTCCGGCAAGGTAAATTCCTGACCATGAGATTAATATCCGTCCATACTTTATTCAAGCAAGAGGAAACGTAAGATGAATCATCCTTTTCTCTCGCTTGAACTCTGGTTTGATTTCTTCAATAAAAATCTGAAATCATGGTGGTTCGCGGTCTTCGCCATGTTGGTAATGGTGCCCTTTGGCATCAGACAGTTCAGGAACCGAAACGGTCTGATCTATATTATTTCGGCAATGTTACTTATCCTCACCACAAGGATGCTGCTGTATTTCAACGACACTCAGTTCAACTCCCGATACCTCTATCCTTTCACCCTGTTGTGCGTAATCATCTGTGTCGCCGGATTCAAGCCATCAATAATAACCCTTGAATTTATTTTTCGTTACTGTAAAATTCCGCTAAAACGCAACCACATTGTGATATTGGGAGTTATTATCCTGGCAGTCCTGTCGCTTGGCAAAGTACTGCATCCTCCCCGTCCCAAGACCTACATCAGTACGGCCGCTGCAATCGCCGCCAGGCATATTCCTTCCAACGCCAAGGCCTGCGTCATCACCAATTCGCCGGATCAGCGAATGGCGTTTCACGCCGGTGCAGCCTATCAGTATATCAACAACAAAGATATTAAACTGCTTGATTCATATTTACGGAACTTCAGCCGCAGATATGACCGTGTCTTTCTTTTTCTGGAAAACATCGATATTTCGTTCCTCCGCAACAAACCAAACGTACCGCAACTCGAAATTCTGAAAGATTTCTCCAGCAAGGGGAAACATAAATATGTCCTCTATCTAGTTACCGATAAACCCGAAAACTGATTTTTATACTCCAGACTTGGGAACAATATGACATTTAAATATCTGACCAGACACAAATATTTACTGTGGGGGATAGTAGTAATTGGGATCGCAGCCAGAATCGCACGGCTGTTGATAACACCCTATGTCGAAGAAGATGTTATCTGCTATATACATCAGGCACGACAGATTTTTTCCGGGGAAGAAACCGTTTCCGGCTGGATCGACAACGACTGTCTCCTGACTACCGGCAAGTGGTCGGTAAATGAAGCGTTCACCGGCAGGCACTCGTTGAAGATCGAAAACCATCGCAACGGAAACTCAGAATGGACTCAGATGTTTCCCACCGACGTCGCTCCGGGAACCAGGACCATTAATGTTTCTGTCATGGCCAAAGGTGAATGCCGTGGGATAGAAACGGCACGGCTGTTTCTGGAAATCATCGATCAGGACAACAAATACCACTTCTTCGCTGCGCCATTTCCAATCGGTAATTTCCCGTGGACCAGAGCGGAAAAAACCATAACACTGGATCGGGATATACGCAAGATTAAACCGTCATTCCGCTACTTTCAGGGCGACGGCGTTGTTTACATGGACGACCTACGCATCACTTCCCCCTCTGCTCCGGATCGCAACCTTGCAGTAAACGGCGACTTTGAAAAGCGGCGCGGCACATTTGAGACCTCCGGAACCCAGGAGATTCTGCCGTTCTGGAGTTATCTGCTGGCATCAGGCGAAATACTCGGAATCGGAGCCTATAATTTGGCGCTGCTGCTGGGAATCGCCCTGAGTCTACCGATGATCCTGGCTGTCTACGGCTCCGGCATGCTACTGTTCAAAAAACATTACCTTGCGCTTCTTGCGGCAATGCTGGCGGCGTTCCACCCATATTTTGTCCGTATGAGTGTATCGTGTCTTCGCGAAGCCTTATATCTGCCGCTTTTTACCGTCTGCATATGGCTGGGACTTATGGCAATCAAGCATAAGAGTTTCAAACTCTGGTTCGTTTACGGGTTCCTTGCCGGAGTAGCGGCAATAACCCGCCGGGAAGGAATCGAACTGCTGGCTATTCCGCTTCTGTCTTTGCCGTTGATCGAAATCGCGGAAAAAAGTTTCTTCCGCCGATGGAAAATTATGGTACTGGACATGATAATAATTTGCGGCAGCTTCCTCATTCCATTCTGCTCCTTTGATTACATCAGCCTCACTCTCGGGTCACGAGTCAAGCTGTCCAGCATCAATTTCATGTCACACTATATCAACAGTTTCCTTGACGCCGACAGCAACGACGCCATCAAAGAAAAGAAAATCGACGATTAAATGCATCATATCCGTCCTTATCGTCAAAAAAAACTTGAATTTCCGCCAATCAATCCTTAATTATTAACCAGCTCAAAATTTTTTTAAGATATAACTATGAAACAACAACTGGCGATTGACGGAGGCTCCCCGATCCGTACGGAACCATGGCCGCGCTGGCCTCACTTCGATGAAGATGAGATTAACGCGGCAAGCGAGGTATTGCGTTCCGGCAAGGTCAACTATTGGACCGGAGACCTGCATAAGCTCGCGGACGGCTCCTTGGCGCGCGGTCACAACGGCATGTTCGAACATGAATTTTCTACTTATCTTAACGTTCCTTATGCCATCGCAGTTGCCAACGGTTCTTTGGCGATTGAATTATGTCTCCATGCGCTGAACATCGGCCATGGCGATGAGATCATCGTCACCAGCCGTACCTACATTGCTTCGGCGTCTTCCTGTGCCGTCCACGGAGCAGTACCGGTATTCGCCGACATCGAACGCGACAGCCAGAACATTTCCATCGACACCATCAAGGCTGTTTTCACGCCACGTACCCGCGCAATCGTTTGCGTACACCTCGGCGGCCGTGCCTGCGAAATGGATGAGATCATGGACTTCGCCCACGAAAACAAATTGAAAGTCATTGAAGACTGCGCCCAATGCCTTGGCGGCAGATACAAAGGCAGGATGCTCGGGACAATCGGGCATATGGCGGCATTTTCCTTTTGCCAGGATAAAATCATGACCACCGGCGGAGAAGGCGGAATGATCGCAACCCGCGACCCGGAGCTCTATCTGCGCGCCTGGACCTATAAGGATCACGGCAAAAATTTCCACCGCTATAATCTGCCGCTGCATCATCCGCTGGCTGATGCCGGAATTGCCGCTACATCATCCGACTACTCCGCTATCGGCACCAACTGGCGACTGACCGAAATGCAGGCTGCCATCGGCCGACGACAGCTCTCCAAAATTCCGCAATGGGTCGAGCGCCGCAGACATTTCGCGCAGATTTTCGACCACGAACTCAACAACGTCAACGGCCTGATACTATTTGATACTCCGCCACATATTCACCACGCCTGCTATAAATATTATGTCCTGCTGGACATCAACAAACTCACGCCGGGATGGACCCGCGACCGCGTCATTGCCGCGATCAACGCCGAGGGCGTTTTCTGTACCTACGGCAGCAACTGGGCAATCGGAATGGAGGACGCATGGCGGAACATGGCCAATCCTATCACCGGCATGACCTATGACCTGAAACGGGATGAACATCTGCCCAACGATCATTACGTCGGAACCCGCAGTATGATGTTCCAGATCCATCCCACCCTGGATGATAAGGCCATAAATGACACTATCGCCGCGGTCAAAAAGGTTTTGACTGTCGCAGTCACATAGTTTTTACACGACACACGGGAGGAAGACGATGAAAAATATCAGCAATATGGCAGCGGCAGAAAGCGCGCTCCGGCACATGACGGAACTGCTGTTCAAACCTTTCAATATTCTCAATTGGCTGCTGCTCGGTTTGTGCGCATGGCTGAGCCAGTTCGGCTCTGAACTTGGCGCCTATATCAATGAAATTGTTAAGGCCGTTTTGAAGGAGTACATCAACGATGACAAGGAGACCATCGCCGCCGTTGCCCAGGATATCTCCCAGGGAGACTACAGCTCAATCCGGGACATTGTCGATATCGACGGACTGCTCGCCATTAATCCGATCTGGATTGTACTCGGGGTAACCGTCGCCACCCTGCTGGGCTTGCTGCTCCTGTGGGTCAGGTCGCAGTCACAGTTGATCTTTATAGACAACCTGCTTCACAAATCCCAACGTTTTTTCGCCTCATTCCGGGAAAACTTCCTCCTGGGAAATTCCATCTTCCTGTGGAAAATCGTCTATTTCTGTATTTCTCCACTCATTGTTCTGGTGGGTTGTGCACTGCCCCTGCTGCTTTCCGCCGGATGGATAAAGGGGTGTTTCGCCAACGGAAAAATCTCCACCCCGGACGCCACAGCCATCACCGGCTTTGTCCTGTCTCTCGTAGTCTTGCTTGTCCTTTCACTGCTGATGAACCTGCTGGTGTTCTATTTCGATGAGTTTATCGTACCTATCGTGTTCATCCGCAAACAGAACGCCTTCCGCGCCACCTGGACCGCCGCCAGACTGTTCAAGCATTTTACCTGGACCTTTATCAAATATGCCATTCTCTATCTGCTGCTGTATATGGCTGCGGGGACATTGGTCATGGTCATCGTCCTGTGTACCTGTTGTACCGCACTGATCCTGCTTTTCATCCCATATATCTGGGCGGTTTTCATGTTGCCGATACTGGTCTTTTTCCGCCTCTTCGGGTTGGAACTGCTCAATCAGATGTACAAACACAAAATATTCTGATCGGTTCGCCAAGCCACCCGGATGAAGTTTTTCGCGCCCATCAAGAAATGAATAAAAATACTGTATTTGTAATATTTTAATCTCTCGCGGTGTAATAGATTTTAAACCACACACCGCGAGGGAATCATGAGCACATTTTCAGCTAAGATCATTTTATCCGTAATATTTCCGGCAATAATGCTGTTTACGGGTTGCTGCGCTGCGGAAAACCTCTCATCATCAGACCGCATCGTCAGTGACGTAAATTACGCCAACAGCGAAAAGGCCGATCCCAGACAGAAGTTGGATCTGAGAATTCCGCCCCAAGCCGACAACGCACCCGTGCTGGTAATGATCCATGGCGGAGCCTGGTGCATCGGAAACCGCGACAACGGCAACAATGGGGCCGACAGTGACAAGGCAAGATTCTTCACTGCCCACGGCATTATCTACGTCACGATCTCATATCGGTTATCCCCGGCGGTTCAACACCCCGAACACGTCCGCGACATTGCCGCAGCTCTGAAATACATCCACGATCACATCGCCGAATACGGCGGCGATCCGGAACGTATCTACGTCATGGGCCATTCCGCCGGAGCACATCTTGCCGCTCTGGTCGCCATCGACCAACGCTATATCGACGCCGTAAAACTCCCGCCGCAATCCCTCAAGGGGGTAATCCTGCTCGACGGTGCCGGTTATGACCTGCCACGCCATATCGCCGAACTGCCGCGCTTCGGAATGCTGCGCGGATGTTTCATCAAGGCCTTCACCGAGGATTCGGAAAAACAGAAAGACGCCTCTCCGGCACTGCAAGTCAAAGCCGACATGCATATCCCTCCGTTCCTGATGTTTTACGTCAGCCGACGCGATGACGCCAAGGAACAGAACACCTTATTATCCAACGTACTGAAGAGAAACGGCTACCTGGCGCGAACCGTTCCGGTCGACAGCAAGACCCATGCCTCCATCAACCGCGAAATCGGCGAACCAAGCGACCTTGTCACTAAAAAGATTCTCGATTTCATCTGTCCCGGCGGAAAATAAACACACTGGCGGTTAACACCAGAAGCCATAAATGCCGCTGTTGCCTCCCCATTCTGCAACAAGAAGATAATATAATTTGCAGTTCAGAATTTATGGGACATACCTTCAGCTCCGGTCTTTGAAAACCTTACGAAAATCGCCCGGGCAATAACCGGTTGCCAGACGGAAACGCCGGGCAAAATAGGCGTGATCGTCAAAGCCGCAACGAACCGCAATCTCGCCGACACCAAGCTCGGAATCAAGTAGCAGCCGCGAGGCATTTTCTATCCGGACATTCTCAAGATACGTCTGTGGAGTTGACTGAAAATACTTTTTGAAATATCGAAATAGACTCGCCCGCGACATATTGGTACGACGGCACATCTCATCGATATTAAAGGGTTGGGAACAGTCCCTCTCCATACTTCCAGCCAGCGCCCCGATCAGATGCGGCACGTGATTGGCAATACCCCCGGCGTCCATATGCGAATAGTTCATCACCAGATTTAGTATAAGCTGGTGAAACACGGTTATCGCCTTGAACTGACACCCCGGCAGATCGTCATTGAGCGCATTTACGAGACTGTCGATCAGAGCCATAACTACGGGAATCTGCTGTCCATTGAGACGAAAACGATTATCGAAACGGTCTTTTTCAAGCGACTGGGGATCGATACGAAACAGAAACTGATACCCAGTACAGGACTGTAAATCGTAAAGCTGAAGGTTAAGCTTTTCCGGGTCAAAGAGTATGTTGATGATGTCCAGATTGCGAATATCGTCATAGGCGTGCACCCTGCCGCCCTGAATCACAAAAACATCGCCGGGACCTATGCTGTATTTCATGTCATCGATAATGTGGGTGGCATGCCCGCCACCGATCACCACCAGCTCCAGGTAATCCTCATGCACATGATAATGCAACGGTGTCTGGTCTTGAATCCTCTTGACACCGAGCGGAAAGGCAGGATTTCGGAAGACAAAATGCCGAGGCATGGTGAAAATCCTGGTCTTTTTCATTTTGATACTAAAATCCGCTATTTTGAGATTTTAATTATAACATCGTGCTTAATTTGATTATATAATAATATTCAAACAACAATTATTCAACCAATGTGCCAATAACAGTCGAAAAACTCATGGGAAGTTAAAGCAAATGGCAAATACTACAGATATGAAATCAGCACAATGGCTTAAGGTGGCCCAAAAAAACACCCCGGAACTCCATCACAAGACGATATATCCGCAAAGGACCATAACAATGGAACAGGACCCCGGCGCCTTTCAGGGCTGGGGCGCAAAACAACAGCATTCTTTCAATCCCGGAGATGTTTTGGAAGCCGGACGAGAAGCGGAATTTATCCTGGATTTCGGCGAATACTGTGTCGGACAACTCAGCTTTGCCTTGTCGGTCGAAGAAAAATACGATGCCCCGTTATGGATAAAGATCTCCTTTGCCGAAGTCGTCTCGGAAATTGCCGAGCCATTTGAATATCAAGGAACGCTGGGTCGCGGCTGGCTGCAGGAAGAAATCATGACCATCGATTATCCATCGGGGATCATCCAACTGCCTCGCCGTTACGCTTTCCGCTATGTCAAATTCCAGATCTGCGGCGGCTGGTATCGTTTTTATCTCAAGGACATCGCGTGTAAAACGGTAACATCTGCCGACGTCAAAGCCATCGCACCGCTGCCGGAATCTTTTTCACCCGTACTGCGCCGCATCGACCGCATCAGCCTCGACACCTTGAAAAACTGCATGCAGACGGTTTTCGAAGACGGCCCGAAACGCGACCGCAGGTTATGGCTAGGAGACTTCCGGCTACAGGCACTGGTCAACTACCATTCCTTCAAAAATTACGAACTGTGCAAACGCTGCTTGTATCTGTTCGCGGGACTGACCGACGAACGCGGCGTAATTCCGTCCTGCCTGTTCGAGAAGCCAGCACCCCATCGCGGGCAGGATTTCATTTTAGACTATACCGCGCTTTTTATGCCGACGTTGCTGGAATACGCCAAGGCCTCCGGCGATCTGGACACCGCCGCCGAACTCTGGCCCGTGGCGGTGCACCAACTCAAAACGGTACTAGAGGAAGTCGATTCCGAAGGGTTGTTTCACGACAGTAAAAAGTGGTGGCTGTTCATCGACTGGCAGGAAGGACTGGACAAGCAGGCGCCGGAACAGGGAGTAGTAATCTTTTCGCTTAAAAAAGGCATCGAACTGGGGCAAATGCTCAATAATTCCGATGACATCGCATGGATAAAGACACAGGCGGGGAAGATGTCCGCAGCTGCCGTAAAATACCTTTTCGACCCGGTCTCACAGCTTTTCGTCAGCGGTGAAACACGCCAGATCTCCTGGGCATCACAGGCGTGGATGACCATCGCAGGGGTCACCCCGGCCCCGGTAATGAGTAATATTGCAACCGTTCCGGACGCGGTAAAACCGGCAGGACCATACCTCTATCATTACGTGGTCGAGGCTATGTACGTGGCCGGAATGGAACGGGAGGCCCAAACGCTTATTTCCGATTACTGGGGCAAGATGGCGAAACTCGGCGCCGACACCTTCTGGGAGATATTCGACCCGGAAAACCATAGGCTTTCGCCATACAAATGCCATCAGATCAACAGCTACTGCCACGCATGGAGCTGCACCCCTTCATACTTTCTGAGGGCGTGAACCGCCAAATGGAAACCCGTTATTTTTTGGGCTGCAGCAACATCGGCTGCAGTTCTTTTTTCTGCGACAGATCTTCAAGGCGTAATAAATGGTAGACAGGGACATTAAAAAAACTTTCGATACGTTTTTCGTCACCACCAAATATCCGTCCCCAGAAACCGGGAAGGAGTTCATTCCGCCAGTTTTCAACCATTGAAGGATCAGCCACACGGCCAAGCATCATAATATATTCCTTGTCCGGTTTGGTCAAAAATTCCAGACCGCTTCCGCTGATTTCCTGACTGATGGTTATCTTCGTACCATCTGGAAGCTCCTGCTCCGGGTTGCTGATGGAATAATATCCCGTCAACCGCTGCCCGGAATCAATCCTCCCCGAAAGCGCGTCCATGACCTCAAAATTAATAAAAATTTGAAACTCGCCGTTTGAGTCATGCCGCTCAGTGGCAATTACCTTTCCTACCACCACCGCGACGGACCGGGCCAGGACACTCTCGACCGGACGCGGTATTACCTGAGATGCCGAAACCGCCACTGTAAGCAACAGACAAACCGCCAGAATCAGGTTCTTCATTTGATTTCTCCGTTATTTTTTCGCGACCTGCCCCGCCACTGCATCATGAGCCACCTGGCGCAGGATAACCGCATCGGCTTCGCCAATCTCCTTGGGTACAAATTTATTATTGCGGGCATCAACGCCAAGAAAGAACTCTCGCCAGACCAACCCCGCCAGAAAACATCCAGCATTCCCGGCATGATGTCCGTCCATGACCAGCTTTTGCGACCCATCCTTTTCGTTTTTCCAATACCAGCCGACATGCAGCGAATGGGTCTGGTCGGGCAACTCGGGATAAACAGCCTTGGACGGATCGAACTTTTCATCCTTGCAGAACTGCCAGTCCGGACGCTGCAAGGCATTGTAAAATGCCGTTCCCACCGGGATCAATGGCAGATTCCCCAACTCTCCGGCGATCGTCTGATAGGCGGCATGCAGGTGATGATACATGTCCACGTCTGTTCTTTTGCCGTCCTTGAACAAGGAATCGTCACTGCGATAAGCCCAGGTTTCATATACAACAATCGGCACATCCGGGCAATATTTCTTAATATAATCACATAGATCCTTAGCCCAAGGGCGATAGGAATTGATGTCGGGACTGAGCCAGCTGAACTGCTGAATGGTGATATAATCCCATTTATCCGCAGTCAGCAATTCCTTGAGGCTTTTCATCTCCTTGCCGATGGGATAGGGTTTTCCCTTGGGATCAGCAGGATTCTGTTCGTGGACACGGGCCAGCTTGACATGCGTTTCAAGCGAACATCCGCCGATATAAGCCACAGTAAGCTGCAATTCGTTCTCGGGATCGGCGGCATTAAGCTCATTACGGTATTGATCGGCATTACGGGCAAAGCTGTTGCCGACCGCAAATACTTTGACCGTTTTACCCGACGCAGCCTGAACCGCAAACGACATTCCGCCTGAAACAACCAAAACCAACAAAACCATCAGGAAGCACTTACGACAATAAAACATTTTCATTCTCCTCTCTTTCTATTCCAATGTAGTACGCCTTTGCGTCATACTCAAGACCGCGATATAATAAATACAACGGTTTTAAAGCGACGCATTGCGTCAGGGAGAGGCGAGTCAAGATCATCTACGAGGCAGATCAATCGTGTATGCGGTTGTATTCCACCATGAAGGATTCGAGCTGCAGTGCATATTCCTCCCAACCTTCGGTGGCCTGCTGGATCAAGGTATCAAGATCCTTAAGCTTGCGGTTCAGTCCGGCAAAATCTACCCCCGGAGCATTGGCAGCCAGTTGCTCGATAATCTGCGCTTTTTCGGCTTCCGCTTTCTCTATCTGAGTTTCAAAACCAGACACTTTGGTTTCCAGTGTTTTCTTTTCTTTCTGCATCTCCTGCCGGAGCTTTGCGCGTTCCTTGCGCTTTTCCTTGGGAGAATCGGCCAGGCCGGTACTTTCATCTTTTGTCCGGACTCCCGGCAGAGGAGACAATGCCCGTTGCTCCTGCTCGAATTTTTCACGGTAATAATCGTAATCGCCATAGTAACGGCGAATACCGTGCGGAGCCATGGCAATAATATTTTCGGCAACGTTGCGGACAAACTCGATATCATGGCTGACCAGGCATACCGTACCATCGTATTCGGCAATAGCCTGTTGCAGCGCCTCACGCGCGGCAATATCCAAATGGGTCGTCGGTTCGTCCAGCAGCAGGAAATTGGGGGGATTGACGAAAATGCGGGCGAAAAGCAAGCGGATTTTCTCTCCGCCGCTCAGTACCTTACAAGGTTTGGCGGTATCATCGCCGCAAAAGCCGAAACTGCCCAGCAGATTCATCAGCATCCGGGAGTCGCCATTCGCCGGCAGCGCCGCGCGCACCACATCGTAGACCGACTCCTCTGCCGCCAGCAACTCGCCGAACTCCTGCGCCTGGTATCCCACCACCACATTATGCCCCAGCACGCGCCTGCCGTTGACCGGATTAAGACGCCCGGCCAACAGGCGCAACAACGTAGTCTTGCCCATGCCGTTATAACCGACTATCGCCATTTTGTCGCCGCGATTGATCTGGATGTCCAGATCCTTGAAAATAAAATCTTTGCCGTTATAGCTGAAATCAACGCTCTCCAGGCGGGCAATCTCCGCGCCGCTGAGCGGTGGCTGGGGAATGCGTATCGCCCCGGAATAGTGCAACTGTTCCGGCAGATTGATATCTTCCATATGATCGATCTTGCGGATCCAGTTCTGCACCTGCACCGCCTTGGTGGCTTTCGAGCGGAAACGCTCGATCGAACGTTCCAGCCGTTCGCGCTCACGATCCTGATTTTCCTTGGCCGACTGCAACTGCAAATAACGGTTGTCGCGCTCACGCACATAATAATCGTAGTCGCCGGGATAACGGTTGACCATGCCTCCGTTAATCTCAAGAGTGATCGTGGCCAGAGATTTAAGCAGGAAACGGTCGTGCGAGATCAGCAGCAGCGTCCCTTTAAACGACTTCAGGAAGCGGTAGAGCCACTCCACCGCGGGAATATCCAGATAGTTGGACGGTTCGTCAAGAAGCAGAATGTCGGGATCAGAGATCAGGACCCGCGCCAGTGCGGCTCGCATCTGCCAACCGCCACTGAACGACTTGAGCGCACGTGAGAACTGTTCTTCGTGAAACCCAAGCCCGGATAACGCCGCCTCGGCAGTGTGCCGCAGACGGTAACCGCCAATCTGCTCGAAACGACTCTGCAGCACCCCCTGTTCGTTTAACAGCTTGTCCTTCTCTTCCGGAACGACAATGTTATGATGGAAGAGATGTTCGATCTCCTGCAGCCGGTCATGAATCATCGCGACTTCGGGAATGGCGTTACAGGTAAAATCCAACAGGCCTACAGACGAATCAACCGCCTCCAACTGCTGGTGCAGCAATGCCACGCGCAGGTCGGCGGGCACCATCACCTTGCCCTTGTCCGGCTCGACTTCTCCGGTGATGATCCCGAACAGAGTACTTTTCCCGGCGCCGTTGGGGCCTACCACCCCTGCCCGCTCACCGGGATTTATCCGGAAGGACACATTACTGAATATGTCCTGTCCGGCATATGTTTTGTAAACGTTCTGAAAATCGATCATGACTCGATATTTTTACGACCGAGACGACGACGGTCGATCTCTTTCAGGTAATATTTCCGCAGACGGACATTTTTCGGTGTCACTTCCACCAGTTCGTCATCCGCGATATATTCAAGCGCCTGCTCCAGATTGAGCTTCGTCGCCGGAAACACTTTCAACGCCCGGTCGGAACCTGACGCACGAACGTTGCTCAACTGCTTTTCGCGCTGGAGGTTGACCATCAGGTCGCCTTCCTTGCAGTGTTCACCGACAATCATACCCTCATAGGTCGTTTCATTGGGTTCCGTGAAGAAGAAACCGCGCTGCTGCAATCCGTCAATGGCATAAGCCTGGGCTTTACCGCCGCTCATGCTGATAAGAACACCGTTGGACCGTTGCTGGATATCGCCTTTGAACGGAGCATAATGAATGAAACGATGTGAAACGATCGCCTCGCCCGCACTGGCAGTCATCGCCTTGGAGCGGAACCCGATCAGGCCGCGGGTCGGAATATGGAATTCGATCAACTGGCGAACCCCGCGCGATTCCATATGAACCATTTCGCCACGACGGGTACCAACCACTTCGATAATACGACCGGCGTACTCATCCGGTACATCGACAGTCAATATTTCAATCGGTTCCTCGGTCACACCATCCGCATTTTTATGCAGAATGACATGCGGCTGGGAAACGGTCATTTCATACCCCTCGCGACGCATATTTTCAATCAGAACGGAAATATGCAGAACACCACGGCCGCTGACTTTAAAAGCGTCACCGACTTCTTCCACCCGCAGAGCAACGTCCTTTTGAATTTCCTTGAAGAGACGATCGCGCAGATGACGGCTGCTGACAAACTTTCCTTCCTGTCCATACAGGGGCGAGTCATTGACGCGGAACATCATGGAGATGGTCGGCTCGTCGAGAACGATCGGCGGCATGGCTTCGGGATTGATTCCACAGGTGATGGTATCACCCACCCCGACGTCCTCAATACCAACGACCGCACAGAGATCGCCGCAGACGACTTCTTCCACTTCCTTACGCATCAGCCCGTCAAAGGTCAAAATCTGTTTCAACTGCACCGGACCGGCACTGTTCCCGTTATTCTTGACCAATGCCATAGGCTGCTTGAGCTTGAGCACTCCACGATAAACACGGCCGATACCGATACGACCGACATAATCGGAGTAGTCCAGCGTGGCAACCTGCATCTGCACCGATCCATCAACAATCTTTGGTGCCGGAATATACTCGAGTATAGCATCCATAAGGGGCAGGATCGTTTCTCTGGGATCATCAAGGTCTTTAACCGCCCAGCCGCTGCGCCCGCTGGCAAACAGCATCGGGAAATCCAACTGATCTTCGCTCGCATTCAGTTCACAAAAAAGGTCAAAGACTTTGTCATGAACCACATTGGGACGGGCATCGGGCTTGTCAACTTTATTGATGACAACGATCGGCTTGAGATTCAGCTGCAATGCCTTGTCCAGCACGAAACGGGTCTGGGGCATCGGGCCTTCTGCCGCGTCAACCAACAGCAGAACGCCGTCGGCAAGCTTCAGTACGCGTTCAACCTGTCCGCCGAAGTCACTGTGTCCCGGGGTGTCGAGAATATTGATCTTAACCCCTTTATAATTGATACTGATGTTCTTGGCAAGGATGGTAATCCCGCGCTCGCGCTCCAGATCGTTGCTGTCCAGGAAGCACTCCTGCATCTCCTGGTTGTCACGGAACAATTTGGCCTGTTTCAAGATTTCGTCGACGAGAGTGGTTTTTCCATGGTCAACGTGTGCGATAATCGCAATATTTCTGATTTCCTGCATATACTCTTTTTTCAACCTGTTGTACTGTTTACTGCATATAAAAACGCTTAAAATTCGTTCAAAGCCAATAATATAGCTCCGTTTTATCACAAAAGTAGCAGTCAATGGTAAGATTTTCGCAAAAAATAATTTCCACGTCCGTTTTTTTATTAAAAAAAGCATGAAATTTCTTGAAGACCATGAAATCAATGCTACTTTATTTGCTCTTTAATTCCGCCCGGACGGCTTTCGAAAGTCGTTCAATATAGAATAAAGGCGGAAAAAAACCAAAACATTAAGGCAGACTGCCGGCAATAACATAACAGACCGGAATAAGTCGCCGTAACGTGGGAAAGAAACTGAAGATGGCAAAGATTACTATCAAAGATCTGTTGGAAGCAGGATGTCATTTCGGACACCAGACCAAGCGTTGGAACCCGAAGATGAAGGATTACGTCTTTGGCTCCAAAAACGGCATTTCCATCATCGATTTGACCAAGACCATGCACCAGATCTCCGATGCCTGCAACTTCCTGCAGCGTGTTGTAGCTGACGGCGGCGACATCCTTTTCGTCGGCACCAAACGCCAGGCCCAGCAGATCATCCAGGAAATCGCGCAGAAGACCGGCATGTATTACGTATCCGAACGCTGGATGGGCGGTATCCTGACAAACAACACAACCATCCGCAAGAGCATCAACCGTATGCTCGAAATTGACAAGCAGCTTTCCAACGGCGGCGATTCCGAACTGAAGAAAAAAGAAATCATCACCTTGCGTCGCAAAGGTGAAAAACTGCATCGCGACCTCGACGGTATCGCTGACATGAAGAAATTGCCGGCCGCCATGGTCATTGTCGACGTTTGCAACGACGCCATTGCCGTACGTGAAGCCAATAAGCTGAATATTCCGATCGTCGCGATTGTCGACACCAACGGTGACCCGACCACGGTCGATTTCCCGGTTGCGGCCAACGACGACGCCGTCAAGTCAATTAAAGTAATCACCGATCTCTTCGTTGACGCCATTCAGGTAGCCTCTGAAATGTATCAGAAGAAGATGGTGGAAGAAAAGGCGAAAGCAGAAGCCATTGCCAAGGAAAAGGCTGCTGAAAAAGAAGCCGAAGCCAAGGAAAAGGCCGAAAAGAAAGCTGCCGCCAAGGCTGCTCCGAAACCCATCGTCAAGAAAGCTGAAGACGCTGTAGCGGAAGTCGAAGAAGAGCTGGAAAAAGAAGAAAAGAAAGCGGCCCGTAAAGTTGCCCCGAAAAAAGCTTCCAAGAAAGCTGACGAAGGCACCGAAGAAACCGTTTCCGCCGAATAATGGTACAAATCTCATTTCAGGAGATATGATAATGACTGAAATTTCTGCAAGTATTGTAAAAGAGCTGCGCGAAAAGACCGGCGCAGGCATGATGGATTGTAAAAAAGCCCTGGTTGAAGCCGGCGGCGACATGGAAAAGGCGATTGAGAATCTCCGCAAGTCGGGTATCGCCAAAGCCGAAAAGAAAGCCAGCCGCGCCACCAAAGAAGGTCGCGTTGCCGCAATCGTTTCCGGTAACAAGGCAGCCATGGTTGAAGTACTCTGCGAAACCGACTTTGTCGCGGTCAATGAGAAGTTCAACAGTTTTATCAACACCATTGCTCAGAACTCCCTCAACATCGCCGTCAATGGCGATGCCACCGCCGCCGTTCAGGATGCGGAAAAGGCTGCGCTGACCTCCATGATCGCCACTATCGGCGAAAACATGCAGATCCGCCGCGCGCTCAAGTGGGAAACCCAGGGCAAGATCAGCTATTACCTCCATATGGGCGGCCGTATCGGCGTTATGGTCGATGTTGAAGGCGAAGCCAGCGATGAAGTCCTGGCGGACCTCTGCAAGCACATTGCCGCATTCCGCCCCACTTACATCGTCCCGGAAAACGTTCCGGCAGAAGCCATTGCCAAGGAAAAGGAAATTGCCGCAGCCCAGGTTGTCGGCAAGCCTGCTGAAATCGTTGACAAAATCGTCTCCGGCAAAATCAGCAAGTGGTACGGTGAAGTCTGCGTTACCAAGCAGCCCTGGATCCGCGACGACAAGACCAGCTTCGATAAGGTAGCCCCCAAGGCGACCATCAAGCGTTTTGCCCGCTGGGAAATCACCGAAGAACAGGAATAGTTCAACGGATTTTTCCGATACTTTTCAACCCGGCCCGACTTAATGTCTGGCCGGGTTTTTCATTTCATATGGAGTCCGGCGGAGAAAACGCACACATTTTCAAATAAAAAAACAATCCTCCATTTTCAAACTGGGCCCTGCTGGTGTATAATATGCGAAAATGTAATAATTTGCAAAAAACTGGAATCTTTTGATATGTTTCGAATCGGACAGGGTTACGACGTACATCGTCTCACCGAAAACCGCAAGCTGATTCTTTGCGGTATCGAAATCCCGCATCATCTCGGATTGCTGGGACACAGCGATGCCGACGTCGCCGTTCATGCGGTGATGGATGCATTGCTGGGTGCCCTGGCTCTCGGAGACATCGGGCAATGGTTCCCCGACAATGACCCGGCCTATGCCGGTGCCGACAGCATGAAACTATTGCGCTGCATCCTTGATTCTGATGATTTTCAGCACTGGCAGCTGGTCAATCTCGACTTGACCATAATTGCGCAGAAACCCAAAATCATGCCATACAATATGCAAATGCGTCAATCTCTTGCGGCAGCATTCGGTTGTGAGCTCAATCAGATATCCATCAAAGCCACAACCACGGAAAAACTTGGGTTTTGCGGTCGCGAAGAGGGAATAGCCGCGACTGCGGCGGTTTTGCTTTGCAATAAAAAATAAACTTTTCATCATAACATATTCAGGAGAAAAAAATGGGGACTAAAACGTATCTGGCTTTTGACTTCGGCGCATCCAGCGGTCGTGCCATACTGGGCAAAATCGAAAACGGCAAAATGAGCCTGACCGAGGTTCACCGTTTTGCCAATGGACCACAAGATATCAATGGCGAGCTTTACTGGGACTTCAACGGTCAGATCGCCTCAATCAAAGAAGGCATCCGCAAGGCCCTGGCGGTTGAGAAGAACATCGCCAGCATCGCCATTGACACCTGGGGCGTTGACTACGTCCTGTTCAAGAAAGACGGCACCCCCGCCCGCATGCCCTATAATTACCGCGATCCGCGTACCGACAACATTCCCGCTGAAGTATTCAAACTGGTATCGGAAGAGGATCTCTACCGCCGAACCGGCATCCAGATGATGCAGCTCAACACTTTGTACCAGCTCTACGCCCACAAGAAGGCTCATCCCGAAGATTTCGAGGATGCAACACTGTTGCTCATTCCCGACGCAATGACCTACATGCTCAGCGGTGCAATGACCTGCGAATATACTGAAGCCTCGACCAGCAATCTGCTCGATGCCAACGCCCGTGACTGGGATTTCGAGCTGATCGACAAGCTGGGACTGCCCCGGTCGATTTTTCCAAAGATCGTTAAACCCTGTACCCCAGCCGGTACTCTCCTTCCCAGTCTGCAGCAGGAATTCGGCTGCGGCCCCATACCGGTAGTGAAAATTGGAGCTCACGACACCGCATCTGCAGTGGCATCCGTTCCCGCCACCGGCGAAGGACAGTGGGCCTATGTCAGTTGTGGAACATGGGCGCTGTTGGGTGCAGAGACCAACCAACCTCTCATGACCGATGAAACCCGCCAGGTGCCTCTTACCAATGAAGGCGGACTGGAAGATAAAATCCGTTTCCTGACCAATATCATGGGGACCTGGCTGCTTCAGGAAACCAAACGCGTCTGGAACGAAGCCGGCAGAAACGTCTCATTCGGCGATATCTGCGCCATGGCCGAAAAAGCCTCCCCCTGCTGCTACTTGGTCAATCCCAATGACAGTCGCTTCCTGACACCTGGCGACATGCCGGCGCGTGTCCGCGAAATCTGCAGGGAAACCAAGCAGGGCGAAAATCTCAGCGATGCCGAAGTCGTGCGTTGTCTCTATGATTCCCTCGCCTTGTGTTTCCGGGAAAAACTTATGAAACTGGAAAAAGTACTCGGCGCAAAATATCAGTGCCTGAACATCGTCGGCGGCGGGACTAAAGACTCTCTACTGATGCAATTGACTGCCGACGCCATCGGTATCCCGGTAGTAGCCGGTCCGATCGAAGCAACCTCGATCGGCAATATTATTGGGCAGGCAATTGCCGACGGCGAACTCCATGGGTTGAATGACGCACGCAATATGGTCCGGCGCTCTTTTGAAGTTGAAACCTACCAACCCAAAGCCGGAGACAAAGAACTCTGGAATACAGCTGCAACCAAAATTCGTCATTAAATAATGACAGAAGGAGAAAAAAGCATGACGCCAGCAATTGACCGGCTAACACACTCGCCGCTTCGGCGTCATGTTTTTTTTCTGCTCCTGTTTCTAGTTACCGCTACCGGATTTTTTCTTCGTCTGCTATGGCTGAACCGCAGTCTGGAATATGACGAAATATGGACCTTGACAAATTATTTACCTTTATCACCGCAAGAAATCATCAACTCGCTGGAAGCCCCGAACAACCACCCCCTGAGTTCAATTCTGATGAAGTATTCGGTCAGTCTCTTCGGGACAAGTTTTCAAATTCTCCGACTTCCGGCACTGATTTGTGGCATAGCCATCATTCCATTGACCGGTTATCTCATTTTTCTGGTAACCCGATCTCAAGCCGCAGTCCTGACTGGGATGCTGTTGACATCCTGCAATCCGATGCTCATTGAATACTCACAAACTGCGCGCGGCTACTCACTCCAATGTTTAATGCTTTTACTGATGGCGCTTGCCGCAGTACTATATGAACAAAGCAAGGAACGCAGGAAAGTTTTTTTCGCCCTGTTGCTCATGTTTTCGGGACTGGCAGTAATATTCTCGGTAACATCAGGAATAATTTTCGTGACATCACTAGCAACTGTTCATGTCTTATATATCGCAACAAGGAGCTCGAACAAATTAGATTTCCATTTGATTAACAATCTCGTGAAATCATTTCGTTCAAACCTTTTTCTCTGGCTGGCTTATGTCGTGATCTTCGGCATCGGGACCAAATGGTTGGTGGCCAATTACGATCAACTCAGGGCGGGACAAGCCACTTACGGGACTCCAATCCGTTCGCTGCCACACTTTGTTCTTTTCCTTTACCTGACATTTTCCGGACTAACCGGTTTAATGTTATTAATATTTGCCTTTTGGGGTATGCTGTGCCGACTGCGGCCATTACGGGCAACAGCGAATCTGGGAATACTCACCCTTGTCTCCTCTGCAATGATCATGGCGGTGATATTCTCCGCCGGACCGCCACGCAGTTACATGCCATTGATTCCATTCATGCTTACAGCAGTTGCCATAGCGGTAAAAGATATTGCAGGAAGATTCTCCGGCAAAGGAATTACAGCCCGAAACTGCTGCTGGTCGGCAATTATTCTGATCGGACTGGGATCGGCATGGTGGTCATTGCCATGGTTTGCCCCCGACTGGAAGGAAGAGTTCAAATATGTCCGCAAAAACATACCCTCAAATACCTACGTATGTTATCCCGCCAACGCCACCTATCCGTTGATGTGGAACACCAGACCTCAAATATTCCTTGATACTGCATCCAGAACCGAAAACATTTTACGCAATGGCGGCATCTTTATTCAACTAGGAACACCTGGCAATATCAGCGTCATGGATATTGATGGTGCAGAAAAAAAATTAATTTGCAAGGTAAAATCAATCAGAATGAAGTTTTTACAGACCGCCGGAGAAGCTTACGCGTTATCTCCGGCATCACAATCCGCCCTTGATATAAAAGATATTATCTTTGCAGTCATTGGACCAGACGTTGAATCGAAAGTAGTTGAAGTAAAAAATGCATTATTGACACAACCGACCGGCTGGCATGTGGTAAACCCATGGCTGACGACGACTATACAGAAAAACAACGGTTCTAAGGATGTCCTTCAATATTCTACCCTAGCCAAATATAATGACGGAATGACTTCCGCCGCATATAAGGAATTAGAGGATAATTGCAAAGGGATGGTAAAATTCTACGTGCTCAGGGAACTCCCCCGCTAAAGGCTTAACGCCGTTCGAATCTGGCACGGATATTCTGCACGATCTGATAGAGGTGGTCTAGTTTAACCCTTGCCAGGTTACGACTATCCAAAACGGGCAGCTGGCCGTTGTCATAGCGAAAGACCTCACGCTTACTCTCCAGCAATATCTTATTATCTTGAATTCGCAACGACTGAAAGCCGCACTCCGCAACCAGAATACGGATTCTGGCAATTTTCAACATGTTGACTGCAGTGTCAGGCAGTTTGCCGAAGCGATCTTCGAGCTCCTGCTCAAAGGCCTCTACTTGTTCCTCGGAAAACATATTACTCAAACGCCGGTACGCCTCAATACGAAGCCTCTCACTATTGATGTAATCCGGCGGAAAACCCGCGGCAACCTTATGTTCTTCAGCCACATGGGCAAAATCCACAAATTCGATAAAAAGATCGACTTCGGGTAAAATTTCCTGAGATTCTCCCTTTAACTGGGCAATAGTAGAACGCAACAACTGGCAATACAGATCAAACCCGACATTGTTGATGTGACCGCTCTGTTCCGAACCGAGTAGATTACCGGCACCGCGGATCTCCAAGTCACGCAACGCCAGCTTGAACCCCGCCCCTAAATGAGTGTAACGGCGAATCGCCGCCAGTCGCTTGCGGGCATCATTGGTGATAACATCGCCTTTGGGCAACAGCAGATAGGCATAGGCCTGCCGGTTCCAGCGCCCAACCCGCCCGCGCAGCTGATAGAGCTCTGCCAGCCCGAAACGGTCGGCACGCTCAATAATAATGGTATTCGCGTTGGGAATATCCAGGCCAGACTCAATAATTGTAGTACAAATAAATACATCTATCTTGCCGGTCAGAAAATCAGCCATGGACTGCTCCAGTTCATCCTCGTCCATCTGCCCATGCCCAACGCCAAACCGGACATCCGGCATGCGCTCTCGCATTTTGTCAGCCAGTTCGTCAATACTCTTCACGCGATTATGCAAATAAAACACCTGGCCACCGCGCTGCACTTCCCGCCGGATGGCATCATCAATAAATTTGTCATCATGCTGGACCACCACGGTGTGAACCGGCAAACGCAGATTCGGAGCTGTCACAATGGTACTCAAGTCACGCAGCCCAGACATGGACATATAAAGCGTACGTGGAATCGGCGTGGCAGTCATCGTCAGGACATCAACCGTCGCGCGATAGGATTTCAGTTTTTCCTTATGGTTAACGCCAAAACGCTGTTCTTCATCAATAATCACCAATCCGAGATCCGAGAACTCAATATCATCCTGAACCAGACGGTGAGTTCCGATAACCACATCTACCGATCCCTTTTTCAAACGCTGAATGACCTCAGCTTGTTCCGCTTTGGAACGAAAACGGCTTAGCATTTCCACCAGCACCGGATAACCGGCAAAGCGCTCGCAAAAACTGTAGTAATGCTGTTGCGCCAACACCGTCGTGGGAACCAGTACCGCAACCTGTTTTCCATCCATCACCGCCTTGAACGCGGCGCGGATTGCGACTTCGGTCTTACCGTAGCCGACGTCACCACAAAGGAGCCGGTCCATAGGTTGAGATTCACACATATTGCGCTTGATGTCGGCGGCAGCCTTGATCTGATCGGGAGTATCCTCATAGGGAAAAGAGTCTTCGAAAATGCGTTGCGCCAGGTTATCGGCGGGGAATGCATACCCCTGGGCGGAACTTCGCAACGCCTGTATCCGGAGCATGTCCAACGCAAAGGCCCGCACTGAACGTTCGGCCTCTATCTTCGCCTTCAGCCAGTTCTTGCCGCCCAGCTTATGCAAGGTTACCGATCCGCTTTTGGCCCCAATATACTTATTAACCATATCCGCTTGCCAGACAGGAACATAGACCAGCGCCTGATCCTGATATTCGATCACCATTACCTCACGGCAGGCGCCACGTCTTTCCAACTCGCGAATACCGCGAAAAATACCTATTCCATGCATCAGGTGGACTACCATGTCCCCCTCATCGATATCGGCCTTGAATACCTCCTCCTCCGCCATCTCATTAAAACGACGGCGTGTCACAGGCAAGTTAGCGCTCTTTTTCGTGGGGAGAGAGGCAAAAATCTCCTTCTCGGTAAGGAAAACCGATTTAAGCGCAGGCAGAATAATCCCGTGAGGAAAATTACCGCTGCCAATCTCGATAGACTCGGGATCCGAAAGACTATCCTCACACCATTGACGAATGTGAACGGCGGCAGGTTCATCACGTCCAAGCAACGTAACATGGTATCCGGTCTCCTGCCACTGGACAATCTGTTCGGCAACCATCTGCTTGATAATTTCCAAACCATCTCCGGCAATTTCTTCGGGAAGAGTTTTTCGCAGATGCGCCACGGCAGGATAACATCCGGCAGGCTCGGCAGCAGGACAGGATGCCGATTCAACGGGATCGAGAAGAGTAAAACGGTGATCGTAGGAAAACTCAGCCACCTTTTCCTGCCAGTATTGATAATGTTCCGGCTCGGCGAACCGCTCAAGCTGCCGCAAACACTCTTCAGGAAAAACAATCATCAGATTAGGATTGTGAGGCTTCATGTAGGTGAAATAATCAACACTGTCCTCTTTTCCACTGAAACTGGAACGCAGGATCAAGCGGTATTCATCTATCTCCCGCGTCGAACGTTGTGTTTCCGGATTGAACTCCCGCATCGATTCAATATCATCGCCCCAGAACTCAATGCGTACAGGGAAATCATGGGCGGGCGAGAAGACATCTATAATCCCCCCACGCCGTGCAAACTCCCCTTTGGTACAGACCTCGAATTCATCGTCATAATCCATCTCCACCAGCCGCTGTAAAAAGTCGTTGAACGGCAGACGCATTCCGGTTTTAAGCGTAATCTCATTACCGGAAAGCTTGTCCGGAGGCGGTACCGCACTGAGCAATGAAACAATGCTGACAATAGTAATATCGGCACGTGACTCTATCGTATCATGAAGGATCCGTACCCGTTCTACCTCATTTTCAGGTATGAACTGATTATTTTCCGCCGCATCTGGCAAGTAGCGCAAGCTCACTTGAAGCTCAAAATACCCACACCAGTATTGCAGTTCGGCAAAGAAATCTTCGGCCATGGTCATCATCGGGCAGACCACCAGCAAAGGGGCCGCGGACTGACTCTGACAGCGGAGCAATAAAGGAACTACCGCCTCCTCGTCAACTTCCGAGAAGTCACGCTGTGACACATTGCCGGCATTGAACCATTGGGTCCAGGTGGCACGCCAGTCATTAAACATTTCCCGCTTTTTCAAAAGTATCCGGCTTGACTTTAATGATTATAATAGTAAATTATCGTTTTGATTTGTATTCTCATTTTCCCGAGGGAGCACCCCAAGTTATAATGTAATATTATCATTATAGCACAAAATGAGCGAAATGTAATATATATAAAAATTTAAAAATATAAAAAACACCATGCCCAAATCGAGTAAGAAGCAAAAAGAAACAAACGAAGAACCATTTGTCGATGAGCTGGCGGGCGAAGAATTTGACGGTTTTGTCGATTTTGAAGATGACATAAAAGAGCCGGACGCGGAGCAGCTGGCGGAAGTTCAACGCGAACTCAATGCCGAACGCAAAAGCCCAACCGAGGAGACGGAACAGCTTCCCTCCAAAAATGACACCATGAAAGTCTACATGCAGGATATCGGTCAGATATCACTGGTGTCGAAGGAGGAGGAAGTTGAACTGGCAGCCGCGATCCATGGCAACAATCGCATTGCTCACGAAGATGCCCGTTCCGTACTCATCAAAGCCAATCTTCGCCTGGTTGTCAAGATTGCCCACGACTTCAAAGGACTGGGATTGCCATTACTCGACCTGATTTCCGAAGGGAATATCGGGCTGATGCGGGCGGTGGAAAAATTTGACCCGTCAAAAGGCGCAAAATTCAGTTCTTATGCCGCATGGTGGATCAAACAATCCATGCGTCGCGCCCTGGCAAACCAAAGCCGCACCATCCGTATCCCCGTACAATCCGCGGGAAAGATCAATAAGATCAAGTCCGTACGGATGAAATTGGCTGAAGAACTGGGCCGTGAACCCACCGATGCCGAAATCGCCGATCATCTTGATTTCAGCGAACGTACTGTTGCGGGGCTGCGGCTCGCCGACTTGCGTACCTTTTCGCTGCATGATCCGATCCAGCAAGGGGAAGACGGAGAATTTCAGGATATTATTCCCGACCGCGGCGCCCAGACTCCTGACCGTATCCTTGGAGATGTGGAGTCAGTTGACCGTCTGCTCAATCTGTTGAATACGCTCGAAGAGCGCGAACAGATGATTTTAAAGATGCGTTTTGGTCTGGACGGGCAGCATCCCCGTACCTTGGAAGAGGTCAGCCAGGAGATCGGACGGACTCGGGAGCGGGTACGCCAGATCCAGAACCAGGCGTTGGCCAAACTGCGTTCGCTGTTGTCTGACGAAGCTGATTTCGTCAATGAATAAATTAGTCAAATGAATATCGTAACCGCTGTAAAGGGGGTGAAATAATATGGAAGCCACTGAAGTACGTCTGAAAAAGGGCGAAGCGATCGACCGCGCTCTCCGCCGGCTGAAAAAGAAGCTGGACAAGGAAGGTACATTGAAAGAGCTGCGTAACCGCCGCCATTTCGAGAAGCCGAGCGAAAAGAAACGCCGTGCCCAGAGACAGGGAAAAAGACACTAAGTCTTTGATATGTTTCTGCAATCAGAAGGCGTCCTCAACGACGCCTTTTGATTATCTCCGAATCCTCTTTTATGGAAAGACGCAATATGCATTCTGAACCGACCGAAAAAAAAGCGGTAAAATTGCAGCAGCGGCATACCGGGTTTTACCCCGTAATCGACATGTACGTGTTTCGGGAATTCATCATCCCGTTCACTATTCTGCTGATGGCATTCGTAATCATGTTTCTGATCGGCGATGTTTTTAACGATCTGGAAGATTTTTTGTCAAATAAAGCGCCGATACACGTTATCATAACCTATTTCACATTGAAAATTCCCGGAAATATCCGGTTTATCCTTCCCATATCAGTTCTACTGGCCTGCATGTTCACGATGGCCAATTTCGGTAAACACATGGAAGTAACGGCCATGCGGTCTTCCGGGGTGTCGTTGATGCGTTGCGGCGCGTCGATTTTTGCCGTCGGCTTTGCCGTCACCTGCATGCTTTTTTATTTCAACGAAAAACTGATTCCGTATACCGAGCGCGAAGCGGTAATGACACTAGAGCGCGTTGCCAAAGGCGACAGTTATGTGGAAAAACGTTATAAGATGCTCACCTTCCGCAGTCCGGACAAGGAACGGACCTGGCTGTTCAAATCCTTTGACCGTAAAGGAAACCACCAGGAAGTGACCATGAAAAAGCATCGTTCGGACGGAACTCTCGACTGGGATATCGACGCCGATGTAGCCTGCTACACCCCCAAGGGATGGGTTTTTACCAATGCAATCATAACTTCCTACAGCAAAGACGGACTCCTCCCCAAAAGTCCGCGCAAATATGACACCTATACGCTTCCGCTTAAAGAAGCACCGGACAATCCGCGCGACATCGCCAATGCCGTCAAGGAGCCCGAGGAGCTGCCCTCCTGGGTCATTATCGAATTATTGATGAAAACGGAAAACATGGCGGAACGCTGTTATGACGTTTATGCCACGTTGCTCTTCCGCCGGCTGGCCTTTCCCTGGTCGTGTGTACTGGCGGTTTTCCTCGGGATTCCTCTGGCAACCAAAAACGAACGTTCCGGTATTTTTATGGCGATCATCACCGCATTCTTGGTCATCATCGCCTATCAGGTCACGACAGAAATATTCGTCATCCTCGGCAAGCAAGGAGTACTTTGGCCGCCGATCGCCGGTTTGACTCCGACTATTGCGTTTTTCATCTACGGCTGGTATAATGTTGTCAAGCGCATATGATGCAGGGGGCAGGACGATATGGGTGGCAGCAAAAAAACAAAATCCGGCAGCGGTCTGGGATGGATCATCTTTCCCCTGCTGGGGATAAATATTTATGCCGGGTGGCTGTTAACCCGGGCAGCTGAACATTTCGGCGTCAAGCTGTTTGAGTCTCCGACCCACAGTTTGACCCAGCTGGCCGCCATCCTAGGCATCAATATGCTGGCGATCATCGTCATGGCGTTATTCAAACCATAACGGGAGGGGGAAAATGCCTACAGATTCTTTTACATCGGAACAAAAACAGGTCATCCTCAGTTTTGTCCGGACTGTAATCAGCAACAAACTGACACATCAGCCGTTACCGCCGATACCAGAAAACATCCGGGAACTGCATGTGCTGGGATCGTGTTTTGTTACCCTGCACACCACGGCAGGCGAACTGCGTGGCTGCATCGGCAACATTACACCGATTGAAAATCTGGGGGACAATCTCCGGCATAACGCCATCAACGCCGCCTTCCGGGACCCACGCTTTCCGGCAGTCTCTGAAACCGACGAGCTGGAACAACTCATAATCGAGGTATCAATACTGACCCCGATGGAAGAGATTGCATCAACAGATGATTTCATCATCGGCCGCCACGGGATTGTTCTTTCCCTCTATGGACGTTCTGCAGTATTCCTGCCGCAGGTAGCTCCGGAACAGGGCTGGGATCGCAATACCACTCTGGATTATCTGTCCTTGAAGGCCGGATTGCCTAAAGATGCCTGGCGCTCGCAGGAAGCCAGATTCATGGTCTTTGAAGCCATCGTATTCTCCGAGGAGACTATTTAGCGGTAATGAGTTGTTTTCGGATCAAAGATTTAAAGATCGCCATTAAACATCTGGCAAAGACCCCGGGCAACATCGACAGGCATCTGGAGCCGCATATTGCGGAGTTCCTCGGACTTAATAGTACAGACATCGTCAACTATACAATCCGCCAGAAGAGCATAGATGCAAGAAGAAAAGGGAAGCCGGAGTTTATTTTCAGCTTGGATGTGGAGTTCTCCGAGGCGGTAAAAGCACCGCTGGGGCTTACCGCCGTCACCGCCGAATTGCAGCCGGATTATGAGCGCTTTGCCTCTAAATCACTACCGCATGGACCACTGGTCGTCGGAACCGGACCTGCCGGGCTGCTCACCGCCTGGATGCTGGCGATCAACGGTTGCCGCCCGATAATCATCGACCGGGGTTTCGACGTCGACCGCCGCGCCGCCGATATAGATCAATTCTATCAAGACCGGCAACTCAACACCGAAAGTAATTTTCTCTATGGCGAAGGCGGTGCCGGAACCTATTCCGATGGAAAACTATATACTCGTATCCGGGATCCGCGCATTACCAGAATACTGGATTTGTTTATTGCCGCCGGAGCGCCGCCGGAAATCGCCTATCTGAAACGTCCGCACATCGGTTCCGATATCCTGCCGGTCATGGTGCGCAATATCCGTAAACAGATCGAAACGGCCGGAGGCCGTTTTATCTGGGGGCGCGAGGTCAAAGCGCCATTGATCCGCAACGGACGCTGCGCCGGAGTAAAACTGCGCGACGGCGAAGCATTGGAAGCTCCCGCCGTATTTATGGGTTTCGGACTCAGCGCCCGGGAACTCATCGCCAGCCTGATCGAGTGTAACATCCAGCACGAATTGAAAGGTTTTCAACTGGGAACACGCATCGAACATCCACAGCAGTTGATTGACCGTAACCAGTTCGGACTCGACAGGCGCCCGAATATTCTCGGTGCGGCGGAGTATAATTTTGTCAGTCGCCAACGCCCCGACGCCCGTATCGCCGGAGTGAGCACCTTCTGCATGTGTCCCGGCGGCGAAATCGTACCGTCCACCGCTCATGAAAACCGGCTTTCGACCAATGGCATGAGCCCATACCAGCGCGACGGAGAATTTGCCAATTCCTGCCTGATCGTCAATTTTCAGCCGGAAGAGTTCAGCAATGCAGCCGCCGTCTTTGAATTCATAGACCGGCTGGAGCAAAAAACTTTTGAATCCGGCGGTAACAATTATACCGCTCCGGCCCAGGACGCAGCCGCATTTTTACGGGGCGAGAACAAACTATCCATAAAACAGACCAGTTACCGCCTGGGCCTGCTTCCCGCGCGGATTGACCAGTTACTTCCGGACAAAGCCTCCAAAGCCATCCGCGAAGCGCTGATCCAATTTGACCGCCAATGCCCGGGATTCGTTCGTCAGGGAAAACTGGTGGGGTTGGAAACCCATGTATCCAGCCCTGTACGCTTTGTGCGTTCCGAAGAGACATTGGAAAGCTCATTGCCGGGACTGTATATAACCGGAGAAGGCGCCGGATATGCCGGAGGCATCATCTCTGCGGCAGTCGACGGATTGCGTACCGCGGAAAAATATTTGGAAAGGCAATAGCGGAGTCAGAAGATGGAAGACTGGATAGATATTCAAAAAGACGATGTACATGTCCGCCGGGAGCGGGAAAAGGCAAGGGAATTGCGCAAATCCGATTGGTGGAAAAACCAGCTGGCCCAAGGGATCTGCCATTATTGCGGCGAACACTTTTCTCCGGAGGAACTGACCATGGACCATATCGTTCCAGTGGCGCGCGGCGGCAAAAGCAACAAGGGAAACATCGTACCCTGCTGCAAGGAATGCAACAATGAAAAGAAGTTCCTGACTCCGGCGGAAATGATCCTCCGCCAACTCGAAAAAGAAGAACGCAACAAATCCACCGATTAAGGCACGGAATCAGCCGCGCTTGACCGGCAAATGTCCGTCGGTCTTAAAATCCACCCCCTTGCGATGCGTATCAAAGGTATAATGGATCATATCGCCAGATGATTCTTTCTGAACCGCTACAGTCCCGTCCAGCCGGAATCCGGGGTGATTGATATGAATATCGGCGGGGTCATTATATGCCGCATCCATCGCGGGAAGATTGACCAGAGTACGATACTCCCCCGACGCAGTTTGTTCTTTCAACGCGACGCGCAACTTGTAACACTGGTTGGCTTCTACCACCTTTTCACTGTGAACCGGGGTTGCCACGATTTCCCAGAAATAACGCGAAGAGCTGAAAGCGCATTCAGTGGAAGATTTTAAACTGGAACAACATCCGGCAGCCATGACAGCCGCCCACACGGAAACAAACAGCACAAGACATTTCCCCATCCCTGAGCTCCTGAATAATCGTGTTACCGTACCAGAGTCATTAATCTCACGGGTAAGCATAGCCCCAAAGCCCACGCTATTCAAAGATATTTTACAAAAAAGTCAAAAATTTATGTCATGACGTCAAATAGTGCCCGGAAAACCACATAAGCAATTATCGTCTAAGACATTCAGCATTCCCGACACCATCAACTGACATGCTAATTTTGTTAATAAATAATAATATATGGATTGAATTGTACGCCTAAAGATTGTAATTTTTTATTACAGCGTTCCAAATTAAAATTTTACCGTGGGAGGGAAAAATGAGAAACGCCCTTATCATGCTTGGGATTTTTTGCAGCATTAACATCGCCGCTATCTCTGCCGAAACAACACTTCCGGAACATTTCGACTATCAGCTTCCCGACCAGATAGAAATGCCTGGCGGAGAAATATACCATCATCCCAAAATTGTAAGCGTCCGTCCCAACGGAATCACTATCATGCATGACAACGGCGTTGCCTTCTGGCCGTTCAGCCAGCTTCCTGATGACATCTGTAAAAAATTCCACTATAACCCCATCGCCGCCCAGAAATATACCGACGAACTGCTGTTGCGCCGCCGCCAACTGGACGAGATGAAGATGAAAAATGAAATTGCTGACGCAAATAAAAAAGTATACATTGAACTGGTAAGCACCCGGTATCAGTGTACGGAACTGCAAATGAAGATCGACGCCATCAAACGACAGATACTCTGGGACAAACAGAAGGAACAGCATATCGCCAAAGACGACGCACAAGACCGCCAGGTCATCGCCGAAGGCGAAAGCAGTGCCTCACAGGATACTGTCGACTTCTGGGGCAACCGCTCAACCAATGACGATGCCACCAGAATGCATGTGCTCGGCGAATTTGAACAGGACTGGAATCAGGGGAAAATCGATTACGGCATGTGGAACTTCGCCGAACATGCTCAGGATGAAAACCTCGCCGAATATGAACAGGACTATAAAGAAGCCCAGGCCAAGCTCAAGGAGCTGGAAAAACAGTGGGCCACCATTCAGGCAAACCAGAAACAAAATTCCGCCAAACTGGATCAGGAAATCCACGATAAGGTCAAAGAGAATATCGACACAGATTTGAAGAAACTCCAGGAACTGCGGACCATGCGCGACAAACAACTCATTACCCAACAGGAGTATATCAATAAAAAAGCAGAGATACTCAAGAATTTTTAACCCGAAGACAACGATATTTCCGTTCAATCGTAGCGGAAATATCGTTTTTTTACTTGTATTTGGAAAAAAATGCTATAGATTTTAATCATCTTTCATGAGCGGGCGTAGCAAAACGGTCATGCCCCGGCTTCCCAAGCCGGTCACGTGGGTTCGACTCCCATCACCCGCTCCAATTTTTTTCTTAAATTCAAGCTTGAAATTCACTCATGATCCTGTTCATCCATTTATAGTACTATAATCTTAACAGATAAAAATCAGGGAAAGAAACATGTCATACCCCAATAACAAATCGTTGTTTTCAGCAGCGGTCATAGCCGCTGCGGCATTCGCCATTGCCGGATTATGCGGATGCGCCTCGGCAGATGTGGATATCATTACCAGACCACAGGGAAATTTAAACCGTCCAGACTTCGTACTAGTACAAAACCTGGCGGTAACGCCTAAAGAAGTGGAGCTTGACCGGGGCGTCATCGCCGAAGCCATACGAGATAATGGAACCCAAAGCCAGACCGAACTGGAAACACAGATCGGCCACGTCGCCGCCAAGGCCTTTACCGACGAACTGGTCAGCGATCTGCGCAAAGCCGGAATCGCCGCCTACTCAATGGACGACAAGCGCAAACCAACCACCCATACTTTAATCATCAAAGGTGAATTCGTTCAGATCAACCAGGGCAATCAAACGGCACGGGTATTGATCGGTTTCGGCGTCGGCAACGGCGACATCCGGGCCATGATCAGAGCGTATCAGAACAACAAGATGATCGCCAGCGCCTCGGTTTCCACTTCGGGAGGTTACAAGCCCGGCATGCTGATACCGGTGGCTGGAGGCGCCGCGGCAGGAACCGCAGTAGCCTCGGCTGCGGTTTCGGGCGGTTCAACCGTACTAAGCGAGTCTTTTTCCGCCACCATCAAAGCCGATGCCCAACGCGCCGCCAAAGAGGTTGCCGTCAAGCTGGTTCAAGGTTACATCAATCATGGGTGGGCGACTCGCGACGATCTGGACAAGATCAACGGAATGTTCTAACCGAAAGCAAAATTCCTGAACTCGGCAATTTATTCAAAAACAAGTTCGCCGAACGCCTCGGGCGCATGGAAATTAAGTTCCGGAACCGGACTCCATGACGCCCAATGCGGATGCGAGCTGTCATCGGCACACTTATAAAAGTTGCCTCGCCATGAACTTCCCGACAGTTCCATCCGGGGAATCCTGCCGGTATATTTTTCCAGCACCTTAAACGGGATATGCATGGACAAACGCCACTGTATCGAGTTTCCGATCTCATCGTGAATCTCTTTGGGCAAAGTGTGGTATATACCGATCTGTCGGAGGTCATCGTCAGTCAGTTTCTCATATCTGGCAAAACCGCTCCGGGTACGGGAATGGTCGGTAATGTAATAACACAATATCGATCCGCTGCAATTCAACTCAAAATTAAAGTATCCCCCCTGACCGAACGGCTGAAAGAAAAACTCGACGCAGCTGTCGCGGCAGACCGGAACGTTATAACCTTTCTGGCGCGCCAGGACATATCGATCGGCAACCCGAAAATGTACGTAAAATCCGAGATGGTCATAAATCACCTTGGCCTGAACCAGCGGACGATGGGAGGAACTTTCCCGGCGAAACTGGTTAATCTTGACTTTTTCCGCTCCCTGCCAGCAGTCACTGTCCCAATCGGCGGCAAGATCAACCCTGCAAACGGCTTTACAAATCTTATACTTCATACTGCTGTATCCTGCTACTTCATTAAAGGTTCAATGGTATATTCCAGCGTTTTTACCGCACGCTTATTGAATTTGTCCCAGACAATTCTGACAATGAAAACGTTCTTGGCACAACGTCCGTTCTTAAAGATACTGGTCGGACCGGTAACGCCCGGATATTCATGCACATTGAACATGGCCTCGGCAATCTCCGCCGAGGTTGATGCCGAAGTCATGACCGAACAAAGAATACCGGCAGTATCAAACCCCTGTGCCATGCACAAACCGGGGTTGATTCCCCGACTCTGAGCCGTATTGACAAACCAGGTAGTATTATCATTCTGATATTGACGCGAATACATGCAGGAATAAAAACAGTCATTCCCGGCCTCGCCAAGCTTCTTGACCAGACCGTCACCACTCCAACTGTCACACCCGAAAACCTTGACACCCTCTTTTGCCGCCTCAATCGCAAACGGCACCAGATCAGTGGGATACAGCGGTGCAAAAACTGCATCGACACCAGCCTCTTTCAACTCCTTGACTTGAGCTGAGAAATTTTTCTGTCCAATATTGTAACCGACGGTCATAACTTTCCCGCCGCAATTACGAAAAGCATCCATCACACTGCGGGCCAGGTCGCGACTGTAATCACCATCGTTGACGTTCAGGCACCACATGACCCCGATCTTACGAAAACCCGCCTTCTCCCAGGCATATTGTCCCAACGCATTACCTTGAAATGAATCATCAAAACAAGTACGGAACATCAGGGGATTGCGTACTGTTATCTCATCATGGGTGGCAGTCGGAGTGACTACCGGCACCTGATAGCGCTTGACCAGCGGTTTGAGCGGGAAAGTATTGGCAGAAGTGTATGCGCCGACAATCACCGGAACTTTCTCTTTCTTAACCAGACGCTCATAGGCCGCAACTGAGCCCTCCGGCGTACTGGCATTATCAACCACGATCAGTTTTAACCTTTTGCCGGAATGCTCCGCCTCCAGTTTTTCCTGATAGAGTTCCATGCCCTGAACCACCGCCTTGCCATATACGGCATAGGCACCGGTCAACGGCATGATAACCCCAACGCGCAATTCCCCGCTCGCATCATTTCCGGTCGTGGCGCAACTCACTGCCGCGAAAACGATCGACACCGCAGCCGATAATATCAACAAACACTTATATTTCATTCCCATACCTTCCCAGGTTAATTACCTTTTCCAATTTTAAAAAATTACATCATAATTAACAACTTACCAGAAAAAAAGCAAAATGTTATGCGATATTTCGCAGATAACCACACATCACCGGACCATCAAACCGACTGATATTGGTCAGGAAAACAAACCCGGCAGTTCACCAATCCGGTCCAGCCGGTGATAGTGACGACCGGTGGGATTCACGCCATCGGTCGCCTCATGCGCCCAGGTTACGTGGTAGGGAATGTGTACGGCCTCACCACCGAGTTGCAATACCGGCAGGATATCGGACTTCAACGAGTTGCCGACCATCAGAAAAGCCTCCGGACGAACATCAAGACGGCGAAGCATCTCTTTATAATCATCAACACGCTTATCGCTCATCACTTCGATATGGTGGAAATACGAAACCATCCCGGAACGTTCCAGTTTACGTTCCTGATCAAGCAGATCGCCTTTCGTGGCCAGCACCAGACGGAAACGTCCGCTCAACTGCCGGAGAACCTCCTCGACGCCGCCGAGAAGCATCACCGGAGCGGTCAGCAAAGATTGTCCCAGCCGGAGCAGTTCGGTGGTGATCGAACCGGGGACATTGCCACCGGACAAACTTAGTGCGGTTTCGACCATAGACAACGTGAAGCTTTTGACACCGAAGCCGTAAATATGCAGGTGCCGCATTTCGGTTTTGAACAATTCAGCCGAGGCGTCATCGCCGGAGCAATACGGCGCCATCAGTTCCCGGAAACGCGCTTCGACGTCCTGAAACAACGTTTCATTATCCCATAAAGTATCATCGGCGTCAAAACCGATGACGCTGATATTCCCGACATTCATCTTAGTTTGCAAAGTGTTTCTCCCATCAGATCATTTAGTCTGACCGGAAAATATAACGCGCCGGGTTGGAAATTTCCAGCCCGGAGCGCAAAGAGAGGCGATACGGAGACGGATCAGCCGACAATGAACCGGTCAGCCAGTTGTCGCAAGCTTTCCACCGGACCGGAAAAAGCCCAGGTCGTACAGACATCGGTAATGCAGCTTTCCCCACCGGCAACCATTACCGGAGAATGATACTCCAATTCGCCGAAGCCGCCGTAACTGCCGTCGTCGACATAAATCTGCTGTGCACAGGCCGGTTGAGACGGATCGGTGAACGGTACGTCGCAATAGTCTTCCGGCCAGCCAACGTCAAAAAGCCGGACAATCATATAGGGTTGCGCCGCCTTCAATTGCAAATAAAGCATCACGCCGCGGCAATACTCCGGTCGAATCCCGAACTTATAGGCATCGGAAGCTACCGGCACCGATGCCCGAATGACAGAATCATCCTGCTCATACTGCTGCCGACCGAAAAATGCAACCGGCACAGCACGGTCCCGGCGCGGCACCACGATTTCGCCGCCGCCTGGAACCTGCAACAGGTTCCAGATGGCCGGGCACACACCGGAACTTAACTCTGTCATTGCCGTCAAACGGCAGCGCAATGAGTATCCGGCCGCCGCAACTCCTGACGGTAACGGAAAATCCGGTGCGTCAAGAACCGTGATCCGCTTGTTCAACACAAATTCCTCTGTAGATCCGCTCCGGTAAAATCGTACTTTGACCGCAGTTTCCATCTCGATGGCATCATCGGTTCGTGACAACACACGATAATCTCCGGGATCGAAAGCGGGAGGCGGACGGTAAGTCTCCATCGGACGGGCAAGGTCGGTGATGAACAGTTCCAATTCAGGAGACAACCAGGTCCGATCGCCGCCAAGATTAGTCCATACCTCCCCCGAAACCAGCTTTTCCGCGCCGGAGCGGGAATCAAGTCCCGGGTGGAGCCACAAAACATTAAGTGCTTCACGGGGACACAATCCCATCACACGCCCGCTGAATGGCTGAACATATACGTTTTTAAGCCGTACCAGCGGCTTGCCGATCTCCGCCATCGTGTCCAGATATTTTTCCATACAACCTCTTCCTTATTCGAAATCGACCAGCCATTTAATCCGAATATCGTTCTTCGCCTTCATATCGGTATAACCGCGAAAAATATCGTTAAAGGCATAACGTCCGCTGATCAGAGGAGTAACATCAAGGCTTCCGGCCGCCATCAACGCCAGCACCGGGACATACATACCGGTACTGCCTGACGAGCCACGCAGAATAACATTCCCGAACACCAGCTTATCGATCTCCATACGTTCGATCTCGCAATCGTAGAAAGCCACAGCCGAAATCGCACCGCCGGAACGGACCAGGTCAAATGAGGCAGTAAGCAACGAAATAGCGCCGGAAGTTTCCACCACACGATCGACGCGACGGCCGCCGTTGGCGCGCAATACCGCTTCCTTCAAATCATCGCGGGTTGTGTTGACCACAGCGTCGGCGCCATACTGCCGTGCAATCTCCAGCTTGGCATCCTTGCGGCCGGTCACGATCACTCGGGATGCACCGGAAAGTTTGGAAAGTTTAGCGGCCAGCAGTCCCAGCGGCCCCGACCCGTGAACAAGAACTGTATCGCCGATCCCAACCATGGCGCTTTTTACGGCGTACAGCGAAGTCGCCGCAGGTTCAACAAATGCCCCGGCATCGAAATCAACATTATCCGGCAGACGGAATAAATGACGTTCTGGAAACACGGTATATTCTGCAAAACCGCCGTCCCAGGCGTTGATGGTACCGACACAGCGCATCTTCTGACACCGGTGATACTCGCCGAGAAGGCACTCGATGCAATCGCCGCAAGTTACGCAGGTGTCGCCGACGACCCGGTCACCGATCCGGAAATTTCGGACGTCGCTGCCTATCGCATTCACTACTCCGGACCATTCATGGCCTGGCGTAAACGGAAAGGTGACTCCGCCGTTCTTGACAAAGGAAAATTCTCCGGAGTAGATCGAGTAATCGGTACCGCAGATGCCGGCGCGTTTAACCTGGCAGAGTACATCCTTGGGACCGAGTTCCGGGATCGGAACGTCAACGATACGCAAATCTTTCGGAGCAAACAGCCGTGCCGCTTTCATAGTCTTCATTAATTCACCATTCTATTAAAATTTGAGGTCACTGACGCGAAGTCCGTTGACGGAATGTTCCGGCTCGCGGCCGGAAAAGACATCCGCAACAGCCTGAGCCGCACGGGTATGAATTTCCTCCAGCGATTCTTCGGAATTAGCCGCCACATGAGGAGTCATCTGGATATTTTCCGCCCCGAACATGGGATGATCACAGTTAAAGCCGCCAGTGGCAAAAACATTGACATCGCCATAGACATCAATTCCGGCGCCGCCAATGATCCCATTTTTGACCGCCTCGGCCATCGCCGGTTCGTCAACCAGTTCGCCGCGGGCAGTGTTGATCAGAACAGCGGTTTTCTTCATCTTGCCAAATTCCGCAGCACCGATCATCCTGCGGGTCGACGGCAACAGCGGACAAAGCAGACAGACATAATCGGATTCAGCCAGTAACGTATCCTTGTCGACCGGAATAACGCCATACTTTGTCGCAATCTCCGGTGTCAGCGCAGGATCGCTGACGATAATGCGAAAACCGAAAACTTTCGCCCGTTCCACCACCGCCCGGCCAATCAGACCGAAACCGAACACGCCCAACGTCTGGGTCGAAAGCCGCCGGACGCCGGAAGTATCGAAGGGACGTTGGCCTGACCGCATCTGTCCCTCATAGAATTTAAGTTTGCGCGCCGCAGACAACAGCAGAGCCAATGTATGATCGGCAACCTCGCTGGTCGAGGCATCGGGAACATTGGCCAGCATGATTTTCTGTGCCGTTGCCTGAGGAATATCAATCTTGTCGCAACCATTTCCCATACGTGAAATCAATTTACAACGGGTCATCTTTTTAATGATGTCAGCTTTCAGATATGCCGAAGCGATCATTACCGCGTCTATCCTGTCGAGCTGGCTGCATTCCTCCGCCACTTCGACTTCGATGATTTCGGCATTCACCGAATTCAGCCACCGGCATTCCTCCGCACGGATCGGGAATGTCCTGGCATTTACACGTAAAACTGTGGGCCCCATATTCTTTTCCTCCGTCATCGGTTTACGGCAGATCCGGAAGATTCTGCTTGGCATCCTGAACCAGTTTGATATATTTGGCGACCTGAGTGGTGATCCAGCCCAGACCTTCCTCGCGAATCTTGTCCAGATTCATGAAGGTACGCGCGCCGGAAACCGCACAAGCGCCACAACGAATGAACTCGGCGGCGTTTTCGGTGGAGATACCACCGGAAGGTATCAGGTTGACTTCCGGGAAAACCATCCGCAGATTGGTCATATATTTGGGACCGCCAAGCTGTGCGGGGAATACCTTTACCATCGCCGCACCGGCTTCCATGGCGGTCAGGCATTCGGTGGCGGTAAAAGCACCGGAATAGACCGGCACGCCGTAACGGTTGGCCGTAGCAATAACTTCCCGGTTGACGGTCGGGGAAACGATCACGCTGCCGCCGTGCAGGATTACTTCACGGGCCGTCGCCGGATCAAGCACCGTTCCTGCCGCAACATACAATTTTCCTTTGAATTCGGTTGAGATCATCTCGATGGCCTCGAGGACGCCGGGCGTGGTCATGGTCACTTCGATCACCCGTGCACCGCCATCATACATCGCCTTGGCGTAAGCCAGAAAATCCGCCTTCTCATGCAGCTTGATGCATGGCAGCACGCCAGTAGCTTTGGTCAGTTCGATTACTGTTTCACGTAAATTCCTGTCACTTCTCATGTCTGTTTCCTTATCTTTAACGCTTTAAGCTCAATTCAACTTTCCCACCCATAATGTTTTCCGCGTCGCGCCGCGAAAAACTAATGACGTCGCCATTGACGGTATGGGCCAGCGCACACACCGCATTACCCAGATCCAGCCCATATTGCACGCCGTCAGACAGATAGCCGCTTAGAAACCCGGAAAACCAGGCGTCGCCGGTTCCATAACGGTCGATAATGTCAAATTCACAGTCTACGCCATGGTATATCATCCCGTCGGCCAGCGCCTTGCTATGCCACCCGCCCTTCTGCAACCCATCCATATCCCGACTGGTGAAACAAACCACCTTGCAGCCGAATTCACGATGAAATCTGCGCATCAGTTCCTCATCGGAACCGCTGAAGCCGAAAACCTGTTCGGATACGTTCCGGTTGGTCACCAGCAGATCGATGTTCGGCAAAAGCTCCGACCAGGAGGCCAGAGCGGCGGCGGGAGTCCAGAGATGCGACCGAAAATTAAGGTCAAACCCGATGATGCAGTTGTGACGGCGTCCCGCCGCGACGAATGCCGCGGTACTTTGACGGCAGGAATCACTTAACCCCGGAAAGATGCCGTCAGTGTATAAACAGGAGGTCTGCGACGCCAGCATGTCCCAGTCGAAATCGCCGACAGCAACGGTACTGGCGGCACTGTCGGTACGATCATAGACAACCTTGGGTTGACGCGGCGCAACGCTGAACTCCACATAGGTCGTTCCCATACGCGAACCGGAAATCAGCGGAATATTACTCACATCCACCCCATAGGCGCGGCAGTTGTCGAGAACCAGTTCGCCAAGTGGAGAATCCGGCAGCTTGGTGAGAAATGCGGTCTGCATTCCCAGCCGCGCACAGTTGGCCGAGACATTCAGTTGAGAACCGACAATGCGGACATCGAAAGAATCGGTCGCCCGGATTGGCCGGAACTCCGGCGGCGAAAGCCGCAACAACGGCTCGCCCAGCGAAATCAGATCATATTTTCGTCCCATATCGCATCACTCCTTGCCGTATTTGTAGAGATAACGATGTCGTTCCTCCTCCACCTGATCCGCGGGAATCGACTTGATGGAGTCACCCATCGTCGCCTGAATAAATGCCGCCTTTTCCAGCACCAGCGTAGCAGTGAGCGCTTCCTGCAAAGACGAGCCCCCGGCAATTACGCCGTGATTTGCCAGCAATACCGCCATCGACACATCGCCGATGACCGAACAGGCGGCATCGGCCAGATCTTGATGACGTCCGCCAGGAACATAGGCGGTACAGTTGATCGTATCGCCGATGATCTGGGCCATGTCTTCAACGAAAATCGGCAATGAACGATGTGCACAAGCCAACGCCGATGCATACGGCGCATGCGAATGAAGCAGCACGGCAATGTCGGGACGGCGTTTCAGCAATGCCCGGTGCAGCGCCGTTTCTGACGACGGCAACCGGTCTCCGGCTAACGTTTTCCCCTCAAGCGACACCACTACCATATCTTCCGGGCGCATCGCGTCATATTCCATCCGCGAAGGCGTTATCAACATCCCTTCCTTGAGTCGAACTGAAATATTGCCCCAGGTGGCAATGCATAAACCAAGTTTTGTCAGTTGCAGGCAAGTATCGATGATCTCCTGCCGCAGTTCCCGTGAATCCTCGAAAAAACTCCCCATCTTTTTTACTCCTGCTTGAAGGTTTCCTGCCCCACAATTCCATGTTCACGCGAATAGTTCAGCCGCTCCCCCGGCGCCATTATCAGCGGGGTGATTCCTGGCGGCAACGTCTTTCCGGCACATTCAAGAAAAGCAGCCGGGTCGCCGCCATGCGCGGTGAACATCCCGAAATGACTGCCAATAACAACTTGAGGCTTTATCAGTTCAGACAATCTTACCGCGTTTTCGTGTCCAAGGTTACCGAATGCCGGATTAATCGGCACAATCATAATATCGATTTTTACGCTGCCGAGAGAGTCCATTATCTTTTCGGGGCAATATGAGGTATCGCCGGTATCGTAGATTGTCATGCCGTCAATGTTAAGCAACATACCGACAGCATCCGGGGCCAGCTCGCCGTGGTCTGCATAAACCGCCCGGAACTCGATACCTTCGAGGCAAATGCTGTCTCCGGCCGCCAGAGTGACTCGACGTTCCGCCGCGACCCCCGCCTGCACGTATAGCGGCAGGCAATCCGGAGAACCAACGAAGCGAGTCTCTTTGTTTTTCGCAACCAAGCCCAGCAGATCGGGGTCGAGGTGATCGGCATGCGAATGGGTGGCAACCAAAAAACCGGTCTCCAGTTCACACGGACGCAACAATGTCGGAATCATTCGCTTGAAGCCGAACATACGCTCACAACAATCGCTCAGATAAGGATCGATACAGACCGTCTGCCCGGATGAATTTTTTATCAGGAATCCCGCCTGCGCCAGATAGAACACTGCCAGCTCGCCGGGGGACGGTTGTGACAAAGCGATCTTTTCCGCCAGCATGGTTACGCCTCCAGAACTTTTCTGACCGCCGCGCAATTCTCCTTCGCGCCCTGCCACAGCAGACAAATGTCCGCCGAAGCCCAGAACATCTTCATTCCGCACTCCGCCCAAAACTTAACCAGCTCCGGCTTGCCCGCGGCTATACCCGGCATAACATTATGCTTATTGCAGCATTTGATAACGTCCTTAACAGCATTGCGGTAAGTATCACTATAGAACTCCCCGGGAATCCCCATGCCGGTTGAAAGGTCGTCGTTGCCGACCACAGCTACATCAATACCCGGTACCGAAAGAATATCGTCAAGGTTTTCCAGGGCTTCTTTTGTCTCGATCTGGATACCGATAACCGTAGTCCCATTCAAAGTCCGAACCATCTCCGCGACCGATTCCCAACCCATGTATCTACCGGCCGGACAGGTTGAAGCCCCGACCCCGCGCTTACCCTTCGGCGGATATTTTACCGTCTCAATTATCCTTTCCACCTCCGCACGGGTACGGATACGGGGAACAAAAATACCGTCGGGCATCTGATCCAGCGTCCGGTTTAGTTCCGCATAGGTGTTGTCGGCCACCCGGACCATGCTCGGCAGTCCCAACAGCCGAGCCGCCCGGATATGCTCCAGAATAGTCTCGCTGTTCAATGCCGTATGTTCGCGGTCAATCATCACAAAGTCATATCCCGCATCCTTGTAGGCCTCTATTACCGCCCCGCTCCGGCTGTCCATCACACAACCCGCCACCAGAAACTCGCGTGCCGCAATGCGCCGTTTCAACTCTCCGTTACCACATCGTATCATTGTCTTTCCTCTCTGTATATTTCAAAATCGTTAAAAAAAGGGAAGCGCTTCCCTTTTTATATTATAAACGACATCGCAAAAAAATGCAATCGGGTCAAATCAAAATAGTTCCAGATTGTTACGGAGAACGATCACGGGAGGGATCAACACCTGAGAAGAGATCTTCTTCCCTTCGCAAAGGTGAGAATAGATCAGTTCGATGATCTTTTCCCCTTCGCGAATACAATCCTGATACAGCGCAGCCTTGATAATGCCATCGCGCAGATATTGACGGATTTCGCCATAGATGTCGGTAGCAATGATCTTCAACCGGTCCTGCAATCCAAGTTCAACGATCCGGCGGCAGATCTCCGGGGAATTGGCAGTGGTAGCGTAAATACCACACAGGCCAGGATGCGCCTCAACCGCCTGGTCGACCAACCGTGCTGCCTGTTCAGGCAAGTCGAAATGTTCGTATATGCCGGCAACTTCAAGTCCGAAATCCGCGGCAGAAGAGAGGAACCCCTGAACTTTGTCTTCGCAGTCCCGATACTCCCGACTGCCGGTCACCACCGCAATCCTGCCACCGGCTGGCAACATGCCGCCTAACAGCTCGGCCGCCAGCCGCCCGGCCATTTCTCCATTGCTGTATACACTGGTCAGTCGCTGCGGCAGAAGCACGTCGGTACCGAGAAAGGCAAAGGGAATACTTTTTTCCGCCAGCATACGGGCATCGCAGGATTCCAGCTCAACATGATTGCAGACAATGGCATTGACTCCATCGGCAACAGCCCGCGCCAGCTGAGCCTCAATATCCACACGGCAGTTCCGCGAACTTACCGGATAAAACTTGCCGTGGATATTATAATCACGCAAGCGGTCAAGGGCGCGCTGGATACCTTTGCGGAAGTCATCGGTGACGATCTCCCATTCGCGCGTTGCCAGCACTCCAATGAGGACGGGGTTTCTGGCCATGCTCTGCGCCACCCGGTTGGCCTGATAGTTCATCGCCTTGGCCGTTGCCTGAATCTTCGCCCGCAACTCCTCGCCGACGCCTTTCTTGCCATAAAGCGCCTTGTTGACCGTATTCATCGAGACGTTCAGCCGTTTGGCAATGTCGGTAATGGTTGTTCGTTTCTCGCTCATATATCATCTCTGTTGTTCTTAATCCTGCGGCCGAACGCCGGAACAATATATTGCCGGTAAAATAAAAATGCCAGCGTCATATCATTTTCCCGCTGTTTTTCGACTCTACCCAAAAATCAGTAATACAATTGCCATACCGCCGGGCTTGATTTTACACGCGGGCCAGATTATTTTAAACGATGGTATCATGCATAAATTAACTTAATTTTAAGGATATTCAGAATAATGTCGCAAAACTCGCTACCATCTCAACGCCCCCAGGAATTTTCCCTGCATCTATGGCCGAACGGCGTTCCCAACGCCCTCGGAGAAAAACCGGAAGATATTCCCAATCTCACCGTATACCTGCCGTCACCGGCCGATGCTACCGGCGCCGCCGTTCTCATCTGCCCCGGCGGCGGCTACGGCTGTCTCTGTTCCACCTACGAGGGCCATGACATCGCCGCCTGGCTCAACGGTTTCGGAATCGCGGGAATTGTCTTGAAATACCGGCTGTCCCCCTACCGCCACCCCGTACCATTGCCGTATAGATGCCGTCGTTGACGTTCAACTGGACGTTCTGCACGGTGTAGGAGGCGCTGGTGGCGCCGGCGATGTCCTCGCCGTTGCGTCGCC
>QKAL01000021.1 GCA_003246475.1 Lentisphaerota bacterium | reverse complement strand
AGAACAACAACGCGTCCGCCTGTCATGTATTCGCAGCAGTGGTCGCCCGCGCCTTCGACTACCGCCAGGGCTCCGCTGTTGCGGATGGCAAAACGTTCGCCCACCAACCCTTTCAGGAATGCTTTTCCGCCGGTTGCGCCGTAGAGCAGAACGTTACCCGCGATGGAGTTTTTCGATGGATCGAAAGTTGAGTCTTTAGGCGGCTTGATGATGATCTTTCCACCGGATAAGCCCTTGCCTACATAGTCGTTGGCTTCGCCTTCCAGATTGAAGGTTACGCCGTGAGCCAGAAACGCTCCGAAGCTTTGTCCGGCGCATCCGGTGAAATTCACCGTGATGGTATCATCATTGAGCCCGGCATTGCCGTAGCGTCTGGCTATTTCATACGACAGAATGGTACCGGCTGTACGGTCCACATTGGAAATGGGTTGATCAATCGTGATCTTTTTATGATTGTTTATGGCATCCATTAGCTGTGGCAGCAGGTACACCTTGTCGAATGATTTTTCGATTCCGTGATTCTGTGGTTTCAAACAGCGTACCGGCAGTGAGTCATCATTGCTCCGACTGAAAACTCCGCTGAAGTCCAGGTTCCGGGTTTTCCAGAAATCAATGGCTTCATCAATGTCAAGCAGATCACTGCGTCCGACCGCTTCATCCAGAGAACGCAGTCCAAGCTGGGCCAGGTATAGCCTGACTTCTTCGGCTACAAATGTCAGGAAATTTTCTACGTATTCAGGTTTCCCCTTGAACCGTTTACGCAGTTCCGGGTCCTGAGTCGCGACTCCGACCGGGCAGGTGTTGACATGACATTTACGCATCATGACGCAGCCGATGGATACCAGGATGGTTGTGGCGAAACCGAATTCCTCGGCTCCAAGCAAGGCGCCGATAATGACGTCCCGTCCCGTTTTGATCTGTCCGTCGACCTGTACGCGAATACGGTCGCGCAGATTGTTGAGAACCAGCGTCTGCTGGGTTTCCGCCAGCCCTAGTTCCCAAGGCAGTCCGGCATGTTTGATCGAAGTCAGCGGAGATGCGCCGGTTCCGCCGTCGTGCCCGCTGATGAGTACCATATCCGCATGACCTTTTGATACTCCGGCGGCAACCGTACCGACTCCGACCTCGGATACGAGTTTGACGGTAACCCGGGCTTCCGGATTGGAATTTTTCAGGTCATAAATTAATTGTGCCAGGTCCTCGATCGAATAGATATCGTGATGAGGCGGCGGCGAAATAAGGGTTACCCCGGGAGTCGAGTGGCGTACCCGGGCGATGACTTCATTTACCTTGTGGCCGGGAAGCTGTCCGCCTTCTCCGGGCTTGGCTCCCTGGGCGATCTTTATCTGGATTTCCTTTGCGTTCGCCAGATACTCGGCGGTTACGCCGAAACGACCGCTGGCAACCTGTTTGATCGCGCTGCAGCGGCTGTCGCCGTTTTCCATCGGCACAAACCTTTCGGGGTCCTCGCCGCCTTCGCCGCTGTTGCTTTTGCCGCCCAGACGGTTCATGGCAATAGCGATGGTCTCATGGGCCTCTTTACTGATCGACCCGAATGACATCGCGCCGGTACAGAAGCGTTTGACGATTTCCGACGCCGGTTCGACTTCTTCAAGCGGAATCGGTTCGACTTCGTTGAATTTGAACAGTCCGCGTAATGTGCAGAGGTGGCGTTCCTGATGATTGATGTATTCCGCGTATTGAGCATAAAGCTTGGCGTCGTTATTACGTACTGCCTGCTGGAACGTGGTGATGGTTTGCGGCGTCCACAAATGTTTTTCCCCGTTTACCCGGAAGTTATATTGTCCGCTGTTTTCCAGAATGTGGTTATAACCGGGCTGCGGTTTTACGGCGTTGCGATAGCGGGTCACGGCCTCGACCGCAATCTCAGTCAGTCCGATCCCGTTGATTCGTGATGAGGTGCCGGTAAAATATTTGTCGATCATACCGGTACTGAGGCCGACTGCTTCGAATACCTGTGCTCCGCGGTAGCTGCGCAGGGTGGATATGCCCATTTTCGACATGACTTTCAGGATACCCTTGCAGAGCGAGTTGATATAGTTTTCCATGGCCTTGATGATGCTGATTTGTTCCAGCGTTCCGTCGAGCGCCATTTGAGAAACGGTTTCCAGGGCCAGATACGGATTGATTGCCGTAGCGCCATAGCCGAGGAGCAGTACAAAATGCTGGATTTCACGGGCCTCTCCGGTTTCCACTACGATTCCGGCGCTGGTACGCAGTCCGGTTCGGATTAGATGGTGGTTGACCGCCGCGGTCGACAGCAATGCGGGAATCGGCACCATGCCTGGTTCCAGATCACGATCGCTGAGAATGATGACACTGTGTCCGGAACGAACGGCGACTTCAGCGTTTATAATCAGATCATTAAGTGCAGGTTCGAGTCCGGAGCCGTCACCGTATTCCGGGAAGCCGCATTTAATCGTATGGACCTGGAAGGTCGGCAACGGCGAGCGGCGCAGGCGGCTGAGGTCTTCGTCGGTCAGGATCGGACGTTTCAGTTTTAGCAGATGAGCATGGCCCGGCTTTTCGTCAAGAATATTGCCCTGGTTGCCGATAAATGTGGTAAGGCTCATGACCATTTCTTCGCGGATCGGGTCAATTGCCGGATTTGTTATTTGAGCGAAAAGCTGTTTAAAATAATTGTAAAGCAGCTGCGGTTTTTCCGACAGTACGGCGAGGGCGGCATCGTTGCCCATGGACCCGGTTGGCTCGTGTCCGGTACGGCACATGGGAGCCATGACCATATCGCGGTCTTCGCGGGAGTAGCCGAATACTTTCTGCTGGAATAGAAGTTTATCGGGATCGATATTAACCGGCGCGACCGAATCGAACAGGCCGTGAAGTACGATGCGGTTTTCGTCCACCCAGCGGCGGTAGGGTTGACGGCGGACATAATGGTTTTTTATTTCGGCATCGAACATGACTCGTTTTTTCGCCAGGTCCACATAGATGATTTCGCCGGGACGGAGCCGTCCTCTTTTGAGGACATTTTCGCCGGGAATATCCAGCACACCGGCTTCGGAAGCCAGAACCATAAAATTATCTTTGGTGATGGTATAACGGGCCGGGCGCAGACCGTTGCGGTCGAGCAGGGCGCCGATTCCGTGTCCGTTGGAGAACGCGAGAGCGGCGGGACCATCCCAGGGTTCCATTAATCCCGCATGATAATCGAAAAAGCCGCGGACGTCATGTCCGAGCTGATATTTATCGCCCCAGGCCTGCGGTACGAGCATCATCATGGCATGAGCCAGGTCGCGACCGCCTTCGGTGAAAAGTTCGACGGCGTTGTCGAGGCAGGCGGAATCGCTCTGGTTTTCCTGAATGATCGGCAGTAGTTTTTTGATATCGTCGCTGAAGAGTTCCGATTCGAAACAGTTTTCCCGGGCGCGCATCTGGTTGATATTGCCGCGCAAGGTGTTGATTTCACCGTTATGGGCCAGATAGCGGAACGGCTGAGCAAGGGGCCAGGTTGGGAATGTGTTGGTACTGTAGCGCTGATGGACCACTGCAAGTGCGCTTTCAAGATTCTCATTTGCCAGGTCGGTATAGAATTTACTTAACTGTGGAGCCAGCAGCAGTCCTTTGTATACAATCATTCTGGCGGACAGGCTGCAGATATAAAATGTGTCTTCCGCACGGGTTGTGGTTTTTATCCGGTTCTCAATAACGCGTCGCGTGACATAGAGTTTTCGTTCGAGCATATCGGTTGGAAGCGATTTGTCATCGGTTTCCACGAAAAACTGCCTGATATGAGGTTGAGCGGAGCGCGCGACTTTTCCTATCTTATCGGGGCATACCGGGACATCGCGCCATCCCAGCAGATAAAGGCCCTCGTTGCGAATGACATCGGTAATAATGATCTCGCAGCTTTCACGCAGTTCCTCTTCCTGTGGCAGGAATGCCATTCCCACGCCGTAAGTTCCGGCTTCCGGTATTTCGAAATCAAGATCGAGGGAGGCGAAAAACTTATGCGGAAGCTGAAAGAGTATACCGGCTCCGTCCCCGGTATCGGGGTCGCCGCCGGCGGCGCCGCGATGCTCAAGCCGCTCTAAAACCTGAATTCCCTGACGGATGATTTTATGGGTTTGTTTGCCATCGACGTTGACAACAAAGCCGACGCCGCAGGCGTCATGCTCATTGGCGAAATCATAAAGTCCGGTTTTCCCCGGATGGTATTTGCTATGTGACATAATATTCTAAGTCCGGTTTTGTTTTGTGATCTACCGTGTAAAATTCCCCCGGAATAATTCATTGAGAGTCATAATTAAAATTATACAGTCCAACAGTTTTCATGGCAATAGCTGTCAATAGATTAGTGAGGTATTTTTACATATGTTCAATACATTCCAGGTCTTTCCGCTTCCAGAGCGCAAAGCGCGAAGTTTGAAGCGGTATTAACGCTATCCGTCGTACGGATTACTTTTGGCGGTAGCTGCTGGGGGACGTTCCGCTCATGCGTTTGAAGAACCGTGAAAAAGTGAAAGCGTCTGAAAATCCCATTTCTCCGGCGATCTGGCTAATGTTCAGGTCGGAATAAACCAGGAATTTTCTGCTCATATCGAACCGTTGCTGATCGATATAGACTTTTAATGGAATTCCCAGCTGCTTCTTAAATACCCGCGTAAGATAGGTTGAGGTTAATTTAAGTTCTTTTGCCACGTCCTCTACCTGGACCGGCAGGCAGTGCTGGAGTCGGAGTTGAATGAAGTGACGGACTTTTTTTACCAGATCAATATCACTACCATCAATATCGCGATTGAAAAAATGCAGGTCGAGCAGAGCAGAGATCAGGTGTTCTATCAAAACAAACCGGGTCACGGCTGCTTCGTGGTCTTCCACCATTATTTCACTCAGCCATTGCGCCAGCCGCATTGTTTCCGGGTTCTTTTCGATAATTCCGGGTTCGAATTGTTCCGTGATGTCATCAAGCATGAATTTCACAGTCCAGGCTTTTTTGCCTTTTTCCAGGTGCATGTAGTGCCAGTTTTGCGGCGGTATTACCATGATATCGCCTGCTTCGGGGGTCAGCTTAAATCGGTCAAAATCTACGGAAAAACTTTTTTTCTGTACCACGCTCATCTGCCAGTAGGGATGAACATGCCTCACATGGGTCCAGCCGAGATCGAAGGGGCCCTCGATTCGTACCAGCGATACCTTTAGCGGACGCGAGTAATCCTTTGAATTCAGCTCGTCCAAATGCTGATTCCAGCTATCATGTACAGGCCATGGCATGGTTACTTCTCCTTACAAAATCTATAGGTTCGGTTTTGCTATGTTTTTGTATTTTGCTGCCATTTTAAACAACGTCTTAAAATGTTATAATATATCCTAATCACGCAATTTAT
>QKAL01000033.1 GCA_003246475.1 Lentisphaerota bacterium | reverse complement strand
GTTTCGTCGATCCGATTCAAAAATTCCGGACGGAAGCTGCTCCGCAGCAGTTGCCGCAGTTTGTCCTTGATCTTTTCATCGATTTCCGGATGCTCCAGGAGCATTTCACTGCCGAGGTTCGAGGTCATAATGATGATCGTATTCTTGAAATCCACCGTACGGCCGCGCGAATCGGTAACCCGTCCGTCATCGAGTATCTGAAGGAAGATATTGAACACGTCCGGATGCGCCTTTTCAATCTCGTCGAACAGCAGTACCGAATATGGACGACGCCGTACTGCCTCCGTAAGCTGTCCGCCCTCATCGTAACCGATGTATCCCGGAGGGGCGCCGATCAGGCGCGAAACACTGTGCTTTTCCATATATTCGGACATGTCGATGCGGATCATGGCATGTTCGTCATCGAACAGGTTTTCCGCCAACGCCCGCGCCAGTTCGGTCTTCCCCACCCCGGTCGGACCGAGGAAAATAAACGACGCAATCGGTCGTTTGGGGTCTTTCAGCCCGGCACGGGCGCGGATAACCGCGTCGGCAACGGCACTTACCGCCTCATCCTGACCAATGACCCGCCGGTGCAAATGTTCGGCCAACGCCAACAATTTCTCTTTTTCGCTCTGGATCAGTTTGCTGACGGGTATATGGGTCCAGCGGCTGACAATCGTGGCAATATCCTCTTCATCGACCTCTTCCTTGAGCAGTCTTGATTCCCCTGCCTCCGCCAATTTCCGTTTGGCGTCTTCAATCTGCTGTTCAAGGCGTGGAATCGTCCCGTGGCGCAATTCGGCGGCCTGTTCCAGATTGTAGTCGCGTTCTGCACGTTCAAGTTGCGAACGTGCCAGCTCGATCGCCTCCATGAGTTCACGCATACCGGTAATGGTCTTTTTTTCATTATCCCAGCGGGCACGGAGAGCGGCAACAATGCTTTTCTGTTCCGCCAGCTCTTTTTCCAGCTCGGAAAGGCGCTCCTTGGCGGTTTTGTCCTTTTCCTTGCGTAACCCGGCAATTTCTATTTCCAGCTGCATGCAGCGACGCTCGATCTCGTCAATCTCAACCGGACAGCTGTCGATCTCAGTACGCAACCCGGCCGCGGCTTCATCGACCAGGTCGATGGCCTTGTCTGGCAGAAAACGGTCGGCGATGTATTTATCGGACAGTACCGCGGCGGCGACCAGTGCGTTATCCTTGATGCGAATGCCGTGGTGGACTTCATAACGCTCCTTCAAACCACGCAAAATGGAGATGGTGTCTTCCACATTGGGCTGGTCAACCAGAACCGACTGGAAGCGGCGTTCCAGCGCAGCATCTTTTTCGATATATTTACGGTATTCGTCCAGTGTGGTCGCGCCGATGCAATGGAGTTCGCCGCGGGCCAGCATCGGCTTTAGCAGGTTTCCGGCATCCATGGAACCTTCCGTGGCTCCCGCACCAACGACCGTATGCAATTCGTCGATGAACAGGATTATATTTCCGCCGGCGGAAGTTACCTCCTTAAGCACTGCCTTAAGGCGTTCTTCAAATTCGCCACGGTATTTTGCCCCGGCAATCAATGCACCCATGTCCAGTGACACCAGACTGCGGTTTTTCAGGCCCTCCGGCACGTCACCGCGAACGATCCGGCGGGCGAGGCCTTCGACAATAGCGGTCTTGCCCACACCCGGCTCACCGATCAACACCGGGTTGTTTTTAGTCCGGCGGGAAAGAATCTGGATTACACGGCGGATCTCTTCATCGCGACCGATCACCGGATCAAGCTTGTCCTGCCGTGCCATCTCAGTCAGGTCACGACCGTATTTCTTGAGGGCGTCAAAGGTATTTTCGGGATCTTCAGAGGTCACCCGCTGATTGCCTCGGATACTTTTCAAAGCATCCAGAACTGAATTGCGATCAATGCCCTGACGCTTCAAAATATCGGCACATCTGCCTCCACCGTCAAGCAGCGCCAGAAAGAGGTGTTCAACGCTGACATACTCATCTTTCATCTTTTCCGCTATCTGGGCGGCACTGACAAGAATCTGCGAAAACTCGCGGGAGTTATAAAGCTGGCTGCCCGCTCCAGTTACCGACGGGATTGATGCCAGTTCCTTTTCGGTCTCCTGCAACAGGATGTCGGGCGACGGCCCGATCTTACGCACCAGCGACGGAATCAGCCCGTCCTCCTGCGCCAGCAACGCTTTCAACAGATGCGCCGGCTTGATCTCCTGGTGATTTTGCTCAATCGCCGCATTGTGAGCCCCCATCAGAGCTTCACGCGACTTATTGGTAAGTTTTTCCATGTTCATATTTATCCACCTCCCGGATATAGAATTTTAGTTTTCCGGCATCAATAATGCAATCGCCGTGCCAGATTATTCAGGAAGTTTTTTTGAGCTTGCCCCAAAATGCCCCAAGCAGCTGGAGCGACAAAATGTCGCACCTATTTGCGTCAAAACCGCGCATTACGGCAATAACGGAAGCGCTGCGGCCCGGGCGATCGCGTTGCCGATCCCGCCAGCCGGATATGGTTCCAGGCAGGGGTGATAAAAAACGGTCTCGAGGTCACGCAACAGCAAAGGCATGAACGCAAGCCGCTGCCGTCCCCGGGTGCGGATAAGTTCCACCTTTTGCCTTAACTGTTCATGTAGCTGTACGGCGGACATCGCCACACAAGTCAGCTGGGGATTATCGAAAAAGGCAAAACCTCCCACGGAGATCACCTCCGCGCCGTCACGCAACGCGTCAAAGCCGTAATTCGAGTTAACATGGACAACAATGTCGGTTGCGCCCAGCGATTCGCCAACCGGAGCAGTATCGATGGAGAAACGCGGATCATTCAAAGAGCGCACATAATCGGCCGCATCCTGAAAACGTTCGGGATAACGGGGGTGGAGGCGAACCCTTACCGGACAGTCGGACAGCAGCGGATCGCGGCGGCAGGCCTCTATCACCAGCGCCGCAAATTCGGCATATGACTTAAACATCCGAGTGGGATACCAGAACGGATTGCGCGGACTTCTGCCGCCGCTCCGGTAGGTCTTCATGACTTCACCCAAAGTCAGACTTTGGTCGTAAAGCCCATCGCTCATGCACACCGTAATCACCGGAGCAGCGTTTTTTCTGGTTGGCTCCGGCATGGCTCCGGCAAGCTCGGGGGCATAATATCTCGCCCAGTCAGCATCATGCGACAGAATACCCGACAAATTACAGGGATAATGTCCCCAATACTCCTGCATCAGGATCGGAACACGGTGTTTGCGGCACTGCGCCAGCGTCGCCTCATCGGGCAGGCCATAACACCATAACCCGTCGTAACGATCCTGGCTCATCAGGTAATCCCACAGACCGGCCAAACCATCCGGCGTTGCCTGCTCGCCAAGTCGGTGCAGCATCTCGCATAATACTACGGGCAGGACTTCGCAATCCTTCTGCAGCTCCGGCATCAATTTGGAAAAATATATATAATCAGTACACAAATAAGCAATGATTTTCATATTGATTCCATTTCTGATTTTCCAAAGGTTAGCGACAACCGAATGATAATACCCTTTCCTCGGCAATAATGCAAGAAGCGGCTCGAAAAATCTTACGCGACAATCCCACTGAACCCTTTGTTCAATTGCGTTCCATTAATTATTATCCGTTTGCCGGTTTCCGGCATACTAAAGTTCGCTCTTACACCGGACGGCAATCGCAGCGAAAAACGGATTTCATCGGCATCCTGTTCAAACCCCGCGTCTATACGCCCCTGAGGGATGGATACCGTGATTCCGGCATGTGGCAATGCCGCCGGAACCTGCGGACGGAATTGCAATTCGCTCCAGCCAGGCACGCCGGGTTTCAGCCCGAAAATTTCCGCCGCCAGGATAAAAACAGGCGCAGATGCCCAGGGATGACACCAGCTGGTATTCCATTTTTGATCCGGGCCCCAAGCCTCCATACAGGTGGTGGCACCGGAACGAACCATAGTTATCCATGACTGTTTGTCTTCCGACGTCAACAGTTCATAGGCAATATCAGTTTGCCGGTAATTGAACAACCCCTGCAGTACGAAAAACGCGAAATATACCCCACAACTCAATCGTTTATCTTTAACAAGCCGGAAAATCGTGGTTTTATCCACATGATCGGGAATTACGCCCACAGCCAGCGCCAGCGCATTAGCGTGCAGCGATGCATGGCTGGAAATTTCGGTATCTCGGAACAAACCGTCGCGGAAGAGCTGCGTCATAATACCCCGTTGTAATTTCTGCCGCCGTTCCTCCAACGTTATAACGGCACGTTTGCGTCCGGCGATCGCATACAGCTTTAATGCCGCAGTCAACGCGCCATAGTAGTAGAGGTTAAGGACCGTATTGTTACCGGTCTGATGTTCCATCGGCGTTCCCATCAGATGGGGATCGTCGTAATCATCGCGCAGATTGCTGGGCCAGTCAACCAGTATAGGCATGGCGGTAAAGTCAGTCAACAGCCCGGCGGCATTTTCAAACGGCGCAAAAAATTGCAACATACCACCAAGGACCGACAGGGTGGATTCAACAAAATCAGCATCGCCACTCCACTGGTAGTATTCATACAGCAGCGCGGGCCACAGTAACGAATAATCGGCAATATCCTGCATGAATGCGCCGGGAGCAACAGCTTTGATGCCCGGACAAAAACGCGCCGAAGAAGCAAAATCGGCCAACACTTTTTTCAACATCGCAGTTTTACCAGTCAGATAGAGATGAGACTGACCGGTAACGAATGCGTCTCCCAAATAAGCACCTTTTTCGCGGCTCATACAGTCAAGATACGAATCCTGCGTCCCCAGCCGAACTGCACGGCGGCAAATGTCCCAAATCAGTTCGAGTTCATGATTCGCGGAGGCAAACGCCGAGCCATTTTCCGGAAACGGATGACAGCGCTCGTAAACATAGATATCGCCCGCCGCCGGTTCCCGCGACAAGTTCAACAGTTCCAGGTAACGGAAGGCCTTGTAATCGAAAAACTCGATCACGTCAGTTTCGCGCCCGGAGAGAGTCGCATACTCCTGATAGATACAGTTGGCACGCATACTAAAACGTGCCATACCATTTTCATCAAGTTCCTCCGCATGGCGGATTTCGATCACCGCCCCCTCATCGCCATGAGTTTTTATGATGGCTGAGCCGACCACCTCACGACCGAAATCCAACAGATAACACCCCGGAGCCAGAGTCTTAACTTCATGCGGAAAGACTTTGCGCCAGGTCAGCGGCGGAGTTTCCTGCCGGACCAGCTGGTGCGGGTAATTTACCGCAATGGCAGCCTGAATCCACGCTGTGTCGTTATAACCGGGCTGTTGCCAGTTCAGCGGCATGATTCGCATGTCAATATCCTCGGCAAACTGAGTGTCATAACCAAATTTTCGTTCCGAATCATAGGCATGACAAGGAAGACAGCGCCAGGAGCTGTCGGTAACGATGGTCTCGGTTCCGCCATCATCGTATTCAAGTTCGAGACGCGCAAAAATACCACAGAGCAGATCGCCACTATTCCATACACGGTTAATCAGGCCCTGATAATAATTGTGTACAGCCAGACAGTTGTTACCATTGTTCAAATACGGCAGAAGATTTATGACCTGGTAATAGTAGTAATGCTGATAGCCGGGCGCAGGCGCGCATTGGAGAAAATCACCATTGACATAGAGTTTTGCAAAGTCATCGGCGGTAAAATACATGGTTGCCCTGACAAGGCCCGGGGTCTTTATGTCAAAGCTTTTACGAAACAGAGTATGTATATTGACCGGATTATCCTGGTACTTAAATCCGGGATCGTTAATCCACGCGGCAGCAGCGGTATTACTCATGGCACCTCTCCTTTACACAGGGATAATATATCCGATTCCGGGGAATAAAGCCACCTCCAACGGAGCATGTGTGCAAGTTTTGCGCCTCCAAAAGCAAGCCCCGCATTTCCATCTGGATTTGCGGGGCAGGAAATATATCACGGATTATTTCATTCCAAGGACATTCATGATGAAATCAAGGTCCTTGTCGCCGCGACCGCTCAGATTTACCAGCAGCGTCTGCTCTTTCGGCAGGCTGCCGGCGATCTTCATAGCATACGCAACGGCATGTGCGCTTTCCAGAGCCGGGATGATGCCTTCCTTGCGCGACAGCGTAATAACAGCATCCAGACATTCCTTGTCGTCGACGGACACATACTCTACTCGATCAAGGTCCTTGAGATAACAATGCTGGGGACCGACGCCCGGGTAGTCCAAGCCAGAGGCGATCGAATAGACCGGCAGCGGTTCGCCTTTTTCGTCCTGCAGCACATAGCAACGGAAACCGTGAATAACGCCTTCCGATCCCTTGGTGATCGAGGCCGCGTGATCCGGGGTGTCAAGGCCGCGCCCGGCGGGCTCGACACCGATCAGGCGGACATCACCATCTTCCAGAAACGCGGTAAAGATCCCCATGGCGTTACTGCCGCCGCCAACGCACGCCAGAACCGCATTGGGCAGCTCACCGTTAAACTCGATGAACTGCTCACGGGCTTCACGGCCGACAATACTCTGGAAGTCGCGTACCATTTTAGGAAAGGGATGCGGCCCCACCACCGAACCAATGGCATAAATAAATTCATCGGGATTCTTCAGATATTCTTCAAACGCACTGTCCACCGCGTCCTTGAGTGTCTTGGTCCCGCGGGTGACGCAAACCAGATCCGCGCCGAGGATCTTCATCTTGCAGACGTTGGGATGCTCCTTCTTGATGTCGACTTCGCCCATATGGATCTCGCATTTGATCCCGACGAGGGCACAGGCAGTCGCCAGAGCCACGCCGTGCTGACCGGCTCCGGTCTCGGCTATGACTTTCTTCTTATTCATATATTTTGCAAGAAGCGCTTCGCCGAGGCAATGGTTGATCTTGTGCGCGCCGGTATGGTTGAGATCTTCGCGCTTGAGGTAGATCTGAGCACCGCCACAGAAATCGGAAAGACGGCGGCAATGATAGATGGGACTGGGACGGCCAACGTAATATTTAAACAGATAGTTAAGTTCGTCCTGGAAATCCTTGCGCTGAATGATCTCTTCATAAGCCTTGTCGATATCGTCCATGGCTTTTTTCAGGTTTTCCGGAATGTATTGACCACCGTATTTCCCGAAATAACCGTTCTGATCGGGCATCGGCGCAAACTCAAATTTCTTCTGTGTCATCGAAAATTACCTCGTGTTAACCTTTGGGATTGAATGAAAAATATCATCTTGGAAACTTAACACTGAATGAAAAATTATTCAAGCCGTTTGCCGCCATCATTCGGCAGGAAAAAGACAAGACGTACAGCTGCAATACCCGTAGCCAAGGTTGTCGGATAAGAACCGCCAATCCCGTGGAATATTGATTGCTGGTATTTTGCTTTGCCGGGTGTCGGTAATTCTTTTCAGACATTTGATAATTCTCTCTGCAAACAGAGGTAAAGAACCAAGAAAAATCAGTTTTTGAACTTGACGCACCCCAACAACGGTATTATCATATTCCAGGAGGTTCGGATGGAGAAAAAAAAGAAACTGACAAAAAAGCAAGCGCAGAAAAAGCTCGACTGGATGGTCGAATGGTACGGCATTAGTTTTTTGTTTAAATTCGGATCCGGAAGCGTGATCGCGCTCTTTCCCATGGGGTTTCTTGCCGTAAACGGATATCCGATCTGGTTGATCTGCGTCGGGATTATCATCTCCGGTTTTTTCTGGTATATATGCTGGAAGTGGAGCATCAGGTTTAAGAGAAACTGCCCCTATTGCGGAACACCGCTGGAAGTAAAGCGTCTCGAATGGGGAATTAGAAAAACTATAGTTTCCTGCCCGAATTGCCGCTTGAAATCCGATCGCTATCAAAATTACGAACCCGATTATATGTAAAAAAAAACTTTCAATTCGTTTTAAGCGGGGATTCTGAAATGAAATTCATGCCACGAAAAAGATTCTTGATATGCGTCACCGCCATTTTGCCCTTCCTGATTACTTCATGCAGCATCAACCGTTCGCTCTATCCGATCCAGTCCGATGATAAAGTCGACGCCGCCGTACTGACGGGAGTGTGGACCGGCAAGACACAGCCATATGAAGATTCGGAAGCAACACTGGTCAAGGCCAAGATCTGTACCGGCGAACGCCAAGGACAGCTGAAAGTCAATCTGACATTGACGCAGGAGGACGACGAGGATCAGGTCGATCAGGTCTTTCCGCTTTGCGCCACCATTTACGAGCTTAACGGTGTAAAATTCCTCAATCTTGCCGCCGACGAGAAAGTATTCTACCAGATGATTGAAAATGCCGGTTATTCCGCCAAGGGAGTCACCCGCGGCCTGTTCCACCCGTGGTTTTTCCTGTTTAAAATCGAATACGACTCAAATAAGATCCAGCTCTCATCGGTGATCTTCGCCGAACAGGATGAGCACGGCAAGAGCGGCAAACCCTTGAGTTCAGCCGCCAGATTCGACCGCTCTAAAGGCATATTGCTGAACTCCTCCGGGGAAATCAACGATATCATCGGTGATAAGGGTTGCCAGTTCAAGCCGCTGATCACCCTGGTCAGAACCCAATAATTTATTATTCCAATCGTACATCCAGAACACGGCCCATTCCTGTCCGGATGCGGCCGTTCTATTGTTTTAATTTGCTAACGGCTCAACAAATTTTACACTTTTTTCAGTTTTACCGCGTTCAGGGTATTGTTTTTTGACGCACTAGTCGCTATAATTATATTACGTAACATAATTAACATGCTTAGCAAGCACAAATAATACAAAAAAACGTAAACATTTCAAAATGTTTCTAAAGATAATAACGGAGTAGTCGATGGCCAGAAAGAGTCAGGATGTGAGCATCTACCGCATCGCCGATGAAGCGGGTGTTTCGGTGGCGACCGTTTCCCGTGTCTTAAACAGGCGTGCCGGAGTCAGCGAAGACATGAGATACCGTATTGATGTATTGTTGCGGAAGTATAATTTCAAAGCCAACTACCCGCAACCGCGTTCTTCCCGTATCGCTGTTCTCATTCCCGACGGTTATTTCAGCACATACCTGCGGGAAGCCATTTCCGGTATACAGGAATACGCAGCTAAGGTCGGCTTATCGGTAAATATCATCATTCAGTCACAAGATGGCAGTTCAGCGCTCGAACAGGTCCGCGATCAGCAATGCGCCGGAGTAATAGTCCTGCTGGCCACCGAACCGGAATATTACCGAGATCTTGGGCTGTCCGAGTTACCGGTAATTTTTCTGGACTATGCATTTCAAGTCAAAGGAGCCGGAATGATCGGCCATGACGCCTATAACGGCGGTTGCGAAGCCATGCGACATTTACTGAAACTGGGACACAAAAAAATCGGACTTTTACGTTACAACTATATTAAATCCGACCATCTGTCCCGTCTCAACGCCTATGAAAAGATGATGGACGAGGCGGGAATTGAGCGCAACCCCAACTGGATCATGTGCGGGTCAGCGGAAGAGCATTATTCCCCGCGTCAGAGCATCGGTATCATTCTGATGAATCACCTGCTCGACCGTACTCCGGAAGTAACCGCAGTACTCGCCATGGACGACCTAATTGCTACCGGAGCAATAACCGCGATACACCGCCGCGGGCTTAGTATTCCCGGCGACATCTCGATTGTCGGATTCGATAATTACCCGGAATCCAGTTGCCTGTTCCCGGCACTTACGTCCGTAGATCACCCCATCTCCCGGGCAGGTTACCTGGCAATGGAAGCTATCGCTAAAGCGTTAAAAGCGCCCACGTCATGGACGCTTCCGCATACAATACTGCCGACATCGCTCGTCGTCAGAGAATCAACAGGCCCAGTTAAAAACTTTCACAAATAGAGAGAAAAAGGAGAAAATATCATGAAAAAAACACGTCGGATTACCATTTTTACACTTATTGAACTGCTGGTAGTAATCGCTATCATAGCAATCCTTGCCAGCATGCTTCTTCCCGCATTGGGAAAAGCCAGAGACCAGGCACACCAGATCAGTTGCGCCAACAATCTCAAGCAGATCGCATCGGCAGGAATACTCTATTCCAGCGATTTCAATGATTATTTCGTACCGGTATATCACGGAAACGCGGCCTGGTATGGCAACACCTCATACTATCCTTATCTCGGTGTCAAATCGAAGGTATGGAAGCCGTCACTTTACTGCCCCAAAGCACTCAACGCCTTCAAAACGACAGATGGAACCAATGTCATGTATTCTTATGGCATGAACTATCAGGATCTGATCAACAACTGGAGTGTTGCCGGATTCTTCCGCGGATATTTCTATCCCAAAATCAAAAATCCTTCACAAAAGATCGCCTTCGCCGACGCATTCGATTTCATGATTGCCTGGTACAATTCCGACCCATCCAGAGACGATAAATCCTACTGGAAATATCTGGAAAACAAGGTTAGCGGCCGTTCCTCCGGCAACACCAATTATCGTCATGGCAACAACAAGACCGCCAATATTTCCTTCTTTGACGGCCATGTAGAAAACATGTTCTGGAACGTAGTAAGCCCGTGGAGCAGCGTCAAAATGTGGCAGGCAAGCCAGTAAAACATGAAAAGGATATCACTTATGAGACGGTTTCAGTTATTTGCCGCCCTCTGTTTATTATGCATGTCACTACATGCCGCCGACAGTATGTTCGAGGTAGTTTTCGAGAACGATTTCTCCGGCTTGTCCGCACTTCCGGCATGGCTTAACCGGCCTGGGGTTGAATATCTGCCCACAGCCGGTCCAGACAAAAAAGGCGCTGTTCTTTTCTCCTGCGAAAAAGAACAGAGTAACCTCTGCAGCATACCGCTCGACGTAAAGAAAATCGCCGGAAACGCCGTAACTCTTGAAGGTTACATGAAAGGAGAAATCATCTCCAAACCGCGTCAGTCTTATCTTGGCCCCAAACTGATGATCCACGTCAAAGGACCGAGCGGCGAATCATGGATCGATCAGCAGAAGAAATACGGTACCTTCGATTGGGAAAAGTTCAGTGTCTTCACTAGAGTTCCCGAGAACGCCGAAAAAGTTAATCTGTGTCTTGGCCTTCAGGGATGCACCGGCAAGCTCTATGTGTCCAAGATCAAAATTACAATGCTCCCCAAAGTTAAGAATGAAATAAGCTCCGTCACGTCTTCATTCAAGCTGCCACAGAAAACCGCCTGGCGCGGAGTCATGAGCGGCAGCCGGATGCAGGAAGAGGACATCCGTGAACTGGCAGAAAAATGGAAAGCAAACCTGATCCGCTACCAGATCTCCAACTTCCAGAAACAAGACATCACCACAGAAGAAAAGTTCTGCAACTGGGTCGACAGCCGCATTCCCGAACTCGACCGCGTCCTCGCACTGTGCGGTAAATACGGCATCAAAGTCCTGATCGATTTGCATTCCGGTCCCGCCGCCAAACAGGGGGAATTGATGAGCAACCAGCTGGCCTGGACGCATGAAAGCCAGAACGCGCTGGTAAAGGTCTGGGAAAAACTGGCAGCCAGATACAAAGACAATCCCACCGTCTGGGGGTATGATATTCTGAACGAGCCACGAGAAGACAATTATATCTTTCAGCCCGGCGGACCACTGGACTGGAACCGTCTCGCAGTACGAGTAGCAAAAGCCATCAGAAAAATAGATCCCAAAACACCGATCATAGTGGAACCTGCCCAATGGGGCTCACCGGCCGGTCTGTCCGTACTTACCCCCATCCCTGTAAACAATATCATCTACAGCGTACATTTCTATGGTCCGATGCGCTACACGCATCAAGGAATCCACGGACGCGAAAGCGGGTTCGATTACCCTGGAATCATCGACAACGAAAAATGGGATAAGAACAAAATCCGCAAACAACTTCAACCGGTCGTCGAATTTCAGGACCGATACAAGGTGCCGATCTATATCGGCGAATTCAGCGTTGTCCGCTGGGCCCCCGGTGCGGCACAATGGCTCGAAGACGTCATCTCGATTTTTGAGGAAAACGGCTGGGACTGGACCTATCACGCGTTCAGAGAGTATGACGGCTGGAGCGTGGAACACTCGGCGATTAAAGAAGAAGCAATTGTACCGACAACCGACCGCAAGGAGATTCTGCTCAAATATATGCAGCGCAATGCCGCCCGGGTGTCCGCTCCCGAGGAGAAGCTGGATATCGGCAGCGATGCCCTCTCCCACGTGGAAAACATCAGTTCTCTCAATAATTTTAAATTATCCACCAACGATTTCCGCATCTATTTCATAGGCAACAGTATTACCCGCCATGGCGTTAACAACTCGACCATCGAAAATTTGAAGTGGGATCATATTGCCGGAATGGCAGCAAGCAGCGAAGACAAGGATTATGCCCACCTGCTAGCCGCGATGATCGCTCAGAAGTTGCCCGGCCGTAAAGTACAATTGTTTTTCGGCAAAGGCCATGATTCGGCTGGAGCACTCGGCGGTCTGGCAGATGCGGTTGCATACCAGCCACATCTAATCATCGTCCAGCTCGGAGAACATGCCAAACCGGCCGGTTCGGTGGAAAAAACAACTAAAGATTACAATGCGCTGCTGGATGCCTTGCAACAGCTCAAACCAACGCCGCTGATTCTCTGTACCGGCGTATGGAACCCGCAGCTCCGCTGGAAAAAATATCTGGACTGGACCGCAGAAGTGGAGAAAATCCAGAAAGAAGCCTGCGTCCGTCGCAATATCCCGTTTGCCTCCGTGGAAAAGTATGCCTTGGACAAGGATTGCAGCGGCACCGGAGGCTCAGGAGGCGTCAAATGGCATCCCAACGACAATGGCATGGAAGGATATGCCAGAGAACTGTTTCAACTCTTTAAGAACCACTACGGGAATAAATAACCGTAAGACAGTTCCCGCTGATTTTAATGTAAACAGGTTTTGTAATAAATACCGGAAAAGGTCTTTCGATTAGGAAAAATAGAGGAAAATATGCTGAAACAAACTTTCATGACGATATTGTCCGGCATTATGCTTGCCGTCGGCATTGCCGCCGCAGCGCAAAATGAACCGCCCGCCACTACCACTACCAAGCAGTCCGGATTGCGCGCTTCCGTTTTCGGCAGTTTTTATCCGCTTGGCGAAACGGTCATCTTTTCTATTCCGGCAACCCTGCCGGAAAAGTTGCAGGAACTGACCGGAACCATCTTCAATGCCGACGGGAAACAGATTGCGAAAAAAACGGTTTCCGGCACGGAACTTGATTCAAACGGCTGGAGCTGGAACCCTTCAGAAACGGGGTTGTACGAAATCCGTTTTTCCGGTACTACCGTGTCTGGGGCAATGGTCGATTTCCAGGAGAAATACAGCCTGACAATAGACGGCGACACCGCCAACTATGTCCGCGAACGCTATACTGTCGGAATCGTACCCCAACCGCTGTCAATGTCGCAGCGTTCCCCCTTGTTCGGTTTCAGCAATCAACTTGACGAACCGGAGCTGTACCGTTCCGCCAATCTGCTGGGGCTGAGTTTTTCACGGCTTCACGCCATTGGCTGGGGTTCGCAATTTACCAATACGGACCAGGCACTCGAACCGGAACCCGGCAAGTTCAACTGGACCAATCTTGACAAGCACATGGAACAGTTGAAAAAATACAATTTTACCGTCATCGGCAATATTCTCTACACTCCGCGCTGGGCCTCTCCACACCCAGAAAAGAATAACATCAGTATCTGCGTCCGGGAATTCAGCGCCTACGCCCCGGCCAAGATGAGCTATTTTGAAAACTTCCTTAAGGCGTTGGTCCAGCGTTATGGTAAAGATATCCGCATCTGGGAAATATGGAACGAACCCAGCGTCAAAGGCGGCAGCTGTTTCTGGCTTGACACTCCGGAAAACTACGTCAAACTGCTGAAAACCGCCAGCGAAACACTGCGCCGAGAACAACCGGGAACCGAACTCTGGCTGGCCGGTCTGGGCACAAATCCTTTTTACTATCGCTTTTACAAAATCATCCACGAACAGGGCGCGGCGCAGTATTACGATAAGATGGCGCTGCACGGCAAAACCTCAGATCCTCGCGAATATATCCGCATGGATCAGGCCGCCGGACGCAAAACAAAACCATGGCTGAGTTCGGAAAGCCATGATGTCCTCCGGCGCGAGGGCACTGTCACCAGCAGCGAACAGGAAATAGCCGCCGATCTGGTCAAGGGCATCCTGAGTAAAATCAAACTGGGTCATGAACGTATCGCCCTATTCGAGTTCCGCAATCTGGCCGAAATTGAAAGCCTCCCTTTCTTCGGCAAACATGCGAGAATCACTCATGCATCGGGTCTTTTTCGGCGCCGGCCCCAGGTCGAACCCCGTCTTGCAGCCGTCGTACTGGCCAACCTGGCTCGACGTATTCGCAGTAATGCAAAGATAGCCGGAGAATACAAACTTGACAAGGGCGCGTTTGAAGCCGCACTGGTGTCGTCAAAAGGTACTGCCCCGCTATTGATCTTCTGGAGTAACCGGCCCGAGAAAATAGCGGTACTGCCAAATCTAAAGCAACTCATTGCGTCAAACCCAGTTTTCGACTGGGAAGGCAAAAAACTTGATCAGCTATCCTTTGATCCTGGTAAGATATATTTCCTTGCCAACCCTGATCCAACCGCCCTGAAACGGTTGCCGCAGACGGAATTCCTCGCTCTTGAAAGCTCAACCGTTGCCTCCGGATCCATTACTGGGCTGGGCACACGCAACGGCATATTCCTCCCCGACTCCTGGGACAAACGCCCGGCACAGGATCTCACCCGGATCAATACAAACTGGCACGCAGTTCCCGGCATCAATAAAAAACTACCGGACAATTTTAACGCCTCATTCTTCATCGGCGCCACCCAGTCAGGAATTGAACTGCAGGTGGAGGTAAATGACAGCCAGGTAAAAACCGCTCCCGCAGGAGAAAAACAGCTCTGGAATTATGACTCGCTGCAGTTCGCGGTAGATGTCCGCGGGAAAGGATCGGTCATGGATATTATGGAATTCGCCATCGGCATGGCCGGAGACCGCCCGGTGATGATGAAGACCATGACGCCGGACAATACGGGCGACCTGCCCACCGGTTATACCCCAGCTTGGCAACCGATTAAACATGGCGACGTTAAAATCGAACATTCCGGCATGAAAAGCGTCTACAAGGTTAAACTGGACTGGAGCGAACTGTACCCTTGCAATTGGATTCCTGAAAAACCGCTCGCTTTTTCGCTGTTGGTAAACGACAACGATGGCAATGGCCGCCTCGGTTACCTCGAGTGGGGCAGCGGGATCGGCGGCAACAAGAGCGCCGGCAGCTACGGTCGGATATTCTTTGTCAATCAGGAATGCAACATTCTGGCAAAAGACCGGCTTAACCTCAACTCTGGGTGGGTCGTCTGGGTCACCCCGGAAGAGAAGGCAAGCGGTTCATCCATGACTATCGCCCACAACCAATGCGATCTGGAAATCGGCCCGGCAACTACCGACAAGAACAATAATATCAACAACATCCAGTTGATCAAATATGTCTCCTTAGCAGAAAACCGCCAATATCTGTACTGTTTCAAGGCAACGGCAACCATGGCAGGAGCGGCTTCGGTTGAGTACATCCTGAGCAAGGCGCCATGGACAAAGTTCTGCAGTACGATGTGCGACTTCAAGGTCGGATCCAGAGAATACTTTGTGACGCTGTCACCGAAAAACGGCGCGACTGTCAGCGCGGATACTCCAGTGTCATTACGATTCTTCCTGGGGGATCTTCCGACGGGGAAAATGACATTCAGTGATTTTCGCCTTTATGAACTGACTGCCCCATAATCAGACTACTCGGCCGGAGCAAAAGCTCCAGTCATATTTCCCTCCGCCCCGCTGCAACATTCCGGAACCGGTCCGGACGGCGGGGTTTATATTTTGGGACGGGGGCGCAGGGTAATTACCGGCAGACCTGCCGCATCGCGTTTCAAACGCTCGGGAAAGGGATATTCCGTCTTCCGCCCGAGAGAAATGGCGGTTTCAGCAAAACGGTTGTAGGCGGTTTCATCAAGAGAGAAACTGGTTCCGGAATCAAGGGATCTTTCAACGTCATGGTAACGGACCTTGCGAAACTCATACCGATCAACAGCATCCTTTTGGCGGAATCGGCTGATAATACAGGATTTCAGCGTTTCGGCTTCTCCGGTTACCAACATGGCTCCGCTGTGAGCGAAAAACCGGTTTTTCCCGCAATTTGCCACATATCCGATGACTCGATGTTCCGACAACACACTTCTCCCTTTTTTTCAACAGAACTATAAACTACCCTCGGCAGACGTTTTTGCAAATAAATCTCGGTTCTTCCGAAACAAAATCTTTAAGATTCATGGTTTGATGATATATTAAAAAAAATGAATTGGAATAAAACTCAAAGAAGGGTATAAATGTTATGATAAAAAATCTGGAATGCCGACGACTGTTTTTAATGCTTGTCGCCACTGCGGCGCTCCTCTGTACCGCCTCATGCGCCAAATACCAGAATCGCGATAACGCGCTCAATCTCCGGGTCGGGATGACCAAAGAGGAAACTTTGGCTGTAATGGGAGAACCGCTCAGGGGAAAACAGTACTGCCGCCCTGACGTCTGGTTCTATTATATTGAGACCCGCTGGTGCTGGGATTTCCAGTCAACGCGCGATGAATGTATGCCAATTGTATTTAAAGATGGAAAAATTGCCGGTTGGGGTGTACAATATTATAAGTGCAATGTTTTGTATCAGGAAGAGAGGGAGCGGGAGGAGTAATTGTTTGTGTTCTGCTCCCGGAAGTAAACGAAACTAGCGGGAGGGGAAAGCCATGTTTGGTTGTTGCGGCATAAATTGCAGTAAATGCGAATGTTATCAGGCAGCGCATTCCGGCGATGAATTTCTCCGTGATGAAATGGCGGCGAAGTGGTCGGCAATATACAGCTCGCGGATTCACCCCGGTCAGATCAATTGCCACGGCTGCATGAGTGATGACGCGTCACTTTCGGTCTTCTGTGCCGAATGCGAGATCAGACGTTGCTGCCGGAGTCAGAACATTAACAATTGTGCGGCCTGCAGTCAGTTTCCATGCGAAAAATCATCCGCATTACTTCACAATGCGTATGCGGCGGAAAAATACGTCAATTCTTTTCATTGACGCATGAAATTCAAGGGAAAGGGATCTCTGCATGTTATCTCAGATCAAATGGTTGTTGTTGGGAGTATGCGCCGCCGTTTTAATCGGCGGTTGTACCACGCCGTCTCCGTCTTTTGAATATCCTCCGGCATTTCCGCCGCTGGTCAAAGCCAAGGACAAGCCCTTGACCGACAAAACGCTGGCTGTCGCCGAGTTTCAGGATTGTCGCGGCAAATGTAACGACCTTGATCCGATTTACCTTTACCTGATTCCGCTTTGTCCTTTCGGTTATTTCGAATACGACCGCCCGGAAAACGGCGAATGGTTTATGAGCATCGACAAGTTCGAGTTCAATCCATCCGCCGATCTGGCGCGGGCTGCCGTGGTCAGCATGCAGGCATCCAATCTTTTCGCCGGAGTATCGGCGTCCAAGGCAAAAGACGTTACCGAGGCCGACTATCTGCTTAAAGGTGCAGTACTGTCAACCTATTATCGCGGCCGCGCTTTTTCCTACGGCCTGACCTTTGAAGGGGCATGGCTGTGGATACTCGGCGCACCGGCGGGAACCTCGCTGAACCGGCTCGGCTTTGTGCTCTGGCTGGTCGAAAGGAAAACCGGCAAGGTGGTATGGACTTATGGCTTCGAACAGGAGGAATACCTGACACAGTGGCTTTATTTCCGTACCGGGCGCGACGTCTCCATGTTCAGTACCCTCATGGCAGAGGGCATGAACGGAGCTGTGCTGGAACTGGACAAGTTCCTTTCAGCAAAAAAGACAGCAAAACCGTAACAACGGTTCAACTCGGCAAACATATCTTTGATGGCGGCCCTGCCGTCATCATCATGTCATTATAATCATCCAGAGTATTACTCTCATAGGATAGATATTTTTATCCCTATTACGGCATAAACAGCCTTTTATTTAGCACAAATATCTGATATTTTTATTATTTTTTTAACATTTTTTTGTGATTAATTTAACATAAGAATGAAAAAAGCATTGACAACACCAAAAACAATGTATACAATAAATCTATCGGAAGACACGGAGAGCTGATGCGTTTTTTTGTCCGTCAGTTCAACAGGCAGTAATAAAGGATTTTGAGCATTATGAAGTCCTCGAGTGTTTTTGACAAAGCATATAGCCGACTCTACAAAATGATTCTGGCAGGCGATGTGCCAGCCGGCGAACGATTACTGGAAATACCGCTTGCCCGGCAATTACAAGTCAGCAGAACAACCGTCAGAAATGTGTTATACCGACTCAAAGAGGATGGACTGGTCGATAACCCCGACGGAGAAGGGGTGCGGGTTAGAAAAATATCACAACAAGAATTACGGGAACTTATTGAGTTCCGCATCCTGATCGAATGCTATTGTGTCCGCAAGCTGGCGGCGGAACATAATCATGAGATATTGCAGTCTCTGGAAAAATGTCTGGTAACACAGCATAAGCTGCGTGACCGTTTCCGGCCGGAACTGAGCAATAAAGAATATTCAAACGTCTTGAATGAATATTTCCTGTCGGACATGGGGTTCCATTTGAATATTGTCAGAAGTTGTGGGAATGCGACCATTTCCGACACCAGCAAACGCCTCTATCTGCTGGGCAACATTCTGGTTGTACATAATGGATATCAATTTTACAAGGACATAATGGTACCGGAATCCGGATTTAATCGGTTGTATGAAGAACACTCGAAAATATTGCAATACATCCGGGATCATGACGGAGACGGGGCCGCGTTGGTGTTGCAGAACCATCTGGATGGGATGCTGCGTAAAATTGCTGAGTTCAACAGAAACATAAAACAAGAGGAGAAAGCTCCTCAATCCGAAGTAATCGATAACATCTTTAATTTCCTGGAGGAAAGGACATAGTCCGTTCATCCCCTGCTGTTCAGCTGGAACTTGGAAGCAGTAATTCAAAAACAAAAGGAGAATGATGAATATCTGGTAATAAACGGAGTTTTGTGCGGTTGTTACAAGTTGAAATCAATATACCTGTAAAGTCAAGCAATGGTGAGAGATGAGTATTAATCTGGAAAATGAAGAACTACTGCAGAACGGGGAAGATCAGACCATTCAGGATCTTTATCTGATTTTCCATCTCGATGGCGAGGATTACGGAATCGGAATCCAAAACGTCACCGAAATCGTCGGAAAACAGTCGATAACCAAAGTCCCAAACCTGCCGCAATATGTAAAGGGTGTTATAAATTTGCGTGGACAGGTGATCCCGGTGATCGATGTCCGAACCCGATTCGGACTGCCGTTCCGGGAATATGATGACCGGACCTGTTCGATCGTTATCAATGTCAACGGAACACAGTTCGGACTGCTGGTTGATGTCGTCGATGAGGTCATCACCATTGATCCAGATAAGATTTCCCCGCCGCCATCCATGTCCACC
>QKAL01000274.1 GCA_003246475.1 Lentisphaerota bacterium | reverse complement strand
AATTGAAACGATTTTACATGCTTATCGCCGCCGGAATTGCCGCGGTCGTGTTGCCGGGATGCATGCAGGTAGATTATGTCGGACAGCATTATACACCTACTGAAAATGTTGCGTTTATCGGCGGCGGAGATACCCCGGCAAACTTCGACATGATGGGACGCGCCACACTGACCGCTCCTGAAGGGTACAATTCCGAAGAGATCCGGCAGAAATTGCTCGCCGAGGCAAAATCCGTCGGCGCCGACGCAGTCATTATCGAAAGCGTGGAACGGCAGCAGACCGGCTCATACGAAACGGTCGACAACGACCGGGGGTCGTTCCAGCCGCGCGGCGAATGGGCCAGCAATACCTTTAATGCCGATGGAACTCAGAACTATACCAATACCTGGGGTCAGACCGGCGCCGATAACACCAATGAGACCAAGCAATATCAGGTCGTGGTTAAATCTTACTTCCTGAGGGAAAAGAGTAAAAACGCCAAAACGGAAGAACCGATAAAGGCAGATAAAAAGGCGGCCACGGCGATAAAAGACACCGCCCCTGCCGCCTCTGGTGCTAAACCCGCAACAGTCCAATAACATCATTACCGCAAATATCGCCCGCGCTGCTCAGTAGTAGATCTCGCGATACTTGTTGTAGAGATAGTTCAAATAAGGCTCGGGGTCAATACCCGAGCCGGTCAAACGCCGAACCAACTCCTGCGGTTCAAATTTGGCACCATGGCAATGCAGGTTTTCACGCAGCCATTCACGAAGCGGCTGAAAGTCTCCTTTACCGATCATTGAACCAAGGTCGGGCAGCGCGGCTTTCGCCTTTTCCCAGATCTGCGCGGCTATCATATTTCCCAACGCATATGTGGGGAAATAGCCGATTATCCCGCATGACCAGTGTACATCCTGCAACACGCCTTCGCGGTCGTTCATCGGGACAACTCCCAGATATTCCTCCATCTTGTCATGCCACAACTGCGGCAGATCCGCCACGGTAATACGACGTTCGAGAACTGCGATCTCCAGTTCCAGGCGCAACATGATATGCATGTTATAGGTCGCTTCGTCGGCTTCAACCCGGATACATGACGGCTCCACCCGGTTGATGGCGCGGTAAAAATTCTCCATCGAAATCGCGCCCAGCTGTTCCGGATAGGCCTTCTGTAATTGCGGATAGGCCCAGGACCAGAACTCGCGCGAACGGCCGACCATGTTTTCCCAGAGCCGCGATTGCGACTCATGGATGGCAAGAGACGCCCCGGTTCCGAGCGGGGTACGGGAGAGATTGCGGGCAATCCCCTGTTCGTACAAAGCATGGCCCGCTTCATGGATGGTGCTGAACAATCCGGAAGTCAAACTTTCCGGCAATATCCTGGTGGTAATGCGAACGTCTCCAAGCCCGAATGTAGTCGTAAACGGATGCAGCGCCTTGTCCTGGCGGCCCCGGTTCCAGTCATAACCCATACGAGTCGCCACATTAATGCCGAAATCCCACTGTTTCTGTCCGTCATATGTCTGCTGCAGAAAGGAGCGGTCGATCTGAGGGCGGGCGCCCAGCTCATGGATCAACGCCTTCTGGCGGGGGCGAATCTTGTCGAAAATCGCCATGACATCAGCAGTTTTCAACCCCGGCTCGAACTCGTCCAGCAGCGGGTCGTAAATATGGTCATATGGCGCAAAGCATTCAGCATATTCCCGCCGGAGGTCAAAAATCTTTTCCAGATGGGGCTTGAATATCTTGAAATCCGCCGCATGATAGGCCTTTTCCCACTCATGCTGGGCAATGGTGGTAACCCGCGCAAACTCAGCCACCAGATCGGCCGGAACCCGGGTCTTGCGGCGGTACTCGCGCGTTACCACCTTGATCAGACAGTATTCGTCCGATTCCGGATCCAGTTCCTTAAGTTTCCCCTGCAGGCTGTCCAGCAGCTCTCCCATTGCCGGAGCGGTGAATTTTTCATGCTCGAGACGGCTTAGCGTCTCCACTTGGGCAGCGCGTTCTTCGGCACCCTCCGGCGGCATATATGTCTGCTGATCCCAGTCCAGGACCGCCATTACCGACTGCAAATCGTGGATCTCCCCCACCAGCTTTTTTAATTCGGCGATTTTCTTGTTCATCGTTATCCCCTCATCGCATATAATTTCGAATATTGTTGAAACTACATTAATACATCAATTCGCCAATATCAATATTTTTTTTCGATCTCACGGGTTTAATCTTTATTAAAGTCAGGTTATATTTCCATAACAGATCATGGAAGCACTACAAAACGGAGTCCGGAAATGAAACTGGAGATCAGAGCGGGAACTGTTGACGACAGCCGGCTAATCGCCGAACTTACAGCTTGTGCCGGGGATGGGATCTTCGACGCGTTGCTCCACGACCTTGTTCCCGGGGCAACTCCTGTCGAGATGCTGACAACGTTTATCCGGACGGACAATCCCTCTTTTTCCTGGCGGAACGCCATTATCACGGAGGTTGACGGCAAACCGGCGGGTTTGGCCCTTTGTTATCCGGCGGCAAACACCATTGCCCGAATGGCTGGGGATAATCTGTCTCCCGAGCGTCTGGAATTGATGAGACCATTCGAGGAACTGCTTTGCCCTGAAAGTTTCTACCTCTGCGCCATTGCGGTTCTGCCGGCATACCGCAGGCATGGGCTTGGCAGGGACCTGCTCGATGAGGTGTCGCGTAACGCCCGACTCAGAGGGTTTCCATCCCTCTCCCTTCATGTCTTCGAAGACAATCGCGAAGCCATCGCACTTTACGAACATTACGGTTTCCGTGTCGTCGATTCCCGTCCCAACATCGCCAACCCCCGGCTCCGCCGTAACGGAAAGATCTGCCTGATGCTGAAGGCCCTCTAATTTCGGCAGTGGTTCGGAGCAAGGATCAGCCGCAGGATGTACTTTGAGAGTTTATCTTTGGAAATTGTGAAGCTGGTCTTGCCGTTTGTAAAATCCGGTATTACCTTATGAACAGTTTTGACGTCAATAATATTAATATAAGGGGAAGCAACCATGTCTGGAATTTTCAAAGCATACGATATCCGCGGGATCTATCCCGATCAGCTCAATGAGTCCATCGCCGAAGACATCGGCCGCGCATATATTGAATTTACCAAAGCGAAAAAGGTCGTCGTCGGCCGCGACATGCGTCCGCATTCCGAACCGCTTTTCAAGGCAATGGCCAAAGGGATGACTGAGCAGGGCGCCGATGTAATTGACATCGGTTTGTGCTCCACTCCCATGTCCTACTTCGCCAACGCCATGCTGAAGGCTGAAGGCAGCATCATGATCACCGCATCACACAACACCGGCGAGTGGAACGGCTTCAAGCTGTGTCTGGCTAATGCAGTGCCAATTTCCGGCGCTACCGGAATCGGCGACATCGAAAGAATTGTTACGGAAAAAAGCTGGACCCCGTCACCGACCAAAGGAAGCATCTCCACCTGCGATGTCTCCGCTGAATACGGGCAGTTCCTCCGCCGCCATGCCAAAATGAACCGTAAGCCAAAAATCGTCGTCGATTACGCCAATTCCATGGGCATATACGAGATTGCCGGTATTGAAGATTTGTTCGAAATTATTCCGTTGTACAAGGAACTCGACGGGACTTTCCCGAATCATGAAGCCAACCCGCTCCACCTTGAGACCCTGAACGCCATTCGCGCCAAGGTCAAGGAAACCGGCGCCGAATTCGGGGCCGCTTTCGACGGCGACGCCGACCGTTGCGGCTTTATCGATGACAAGGGCGAGATCATCCCCATGGATCTGTTCACCGCGTTGATAGCTCAGGATATTCTATCCGAAGGCCCCGCAACAATCCTTTACGATCTGCGCAGCAGCTGGGCAGTAAAAGAATGCATCGAAGCCAACGGCGGCAAGGCCATCATGTCCCGCGTCGGCCATGCCTTCATCAAAGCTCAGATGCGTGAAAACGACGCCGTCTTCGCCGGTGAGCTTTCCGGCCACTATTACTTCAAGGAAAACTCCACCGCCGAATCCCAGGGGCTGGCGCTGATTAAATTGTCAAATCTGGTCTGCAAAACCGGTAAGAAAGTCAGCGAACTGGTCGCCCCGCTGCGTAAATATTTCGCCAGCGGCGAGATCAATTCCAAAGTCAGCGACGTCAAACCGATCCTCGCCAAAATCAAAACGACCTACACCGATGGCCGCATGTTCGAGCTGGACGGGATCTCCGTAGAATATCCGAACTGGTGGTTTAATGTCCGTGCCTCTAATACCGAACCTCTGGTCCGGTTGATCGTCGAAGCCAAAGACCAAGCTACTATGGAAGCTAGACGCGACGAATTGCTGAAACTTATCCGGGGCTAGTTCTCCCGCAGTTTTTTCGCAACACAAAACGACGGAGCCATAATGGTTCCGTCGTTTTTTTTTACACGAGAGATCCAGTCCCCATCGCCGCCTGAAAAAAAGTGAATTTTTTTGTTAAATCAGGCAATAATTTTGCCATACATTCGTTATACGGACATAACACATGCAATAGGGCAAGGGAACTCATTTTTCTAAAATGAAGTTGAAAAGCATATTATCAGCAGGCTTCGTCCTGATTCTGGGGGTATCAATATGGACCTTCGGCGTTCGTTCCTGTGGGGGGCAGAAATATGCCTCTGGTCTCAATGACCAGGCTATTCTGACAGCTGCCCGCTGGATAGAGTTGATTGAAAACACGAAAATCGATGCGGCCAAGGAACTGACCGGCGACAATCCCGATCAGATTATCGCACGTTATCGCAAAGAACTTGGCGAGATCGGTGAGATTTCCGATCGGGAGTTCCTCCAGCGGAACTTTCTCCCGACGCCGGGAGGAAACGTCAACCAGATCGTTTTTAAGGTCGTCACTGGAAGAAATAAGACGCCGCTTTCCGAACGGATATTTGTCATTCAGAACAAAGATAAAAAATGGCAAGTGGTCGGGACAAGGTTTCTGGTGCCCCTGCCGCGCCACCTTGATGGGGGAGAAGATTATGTCCCTCAAGCCGTCGCTCCCGCCGGGCCGGCAGCACGGGCAGCCCAGTGGTTTGCCGATTATGACGCCGGTAAATTGAGCGCCTGCGCCAAATATCATGCCGTCGCAACCGCCTTTGCCAACGGAATGTTTTTTTTCAATGAAAGATCAGTTGGAGCCAATGTCTATCTTGAAAACTGGCTTAAGGAAATGCGGAAAGCGGGAAAACCACAGAAGCGGCAGGTCTCTGCGATGACCATCTGGCGCGGTTTTAAAGGCATGTCGGATGTGGACATTGTCAGAGTCATCATGCTGGCGGAATACCCTTCGGGCGTGCGCCGGGAAACGCTGTGGCTGTTCAAGGATAATTTCTTTCCGGATCGCGGATGGTATGTTTACCATGCCGGTTTCGGAAAAACCGTAAAGAAGAAAAATCGAGAAATATTCACTAACAAACCTAACACAAAATGAGTAATGCTTTTCTGCCCGTGAGGGCGGGACGACAGTACAAAAGAGAGGAAAAAATGTCTTTGCAAAAATCTGGTCGAAAAAATTTCACACTCATCGAACTCCTGGTGGTCATCGCCATCATCGCGATTCTGGCCGGGATGCTTCTGCCCGCACTCAACAGCGCCCGCGAAAAAGCGGCCGCAACATCCTGCAAGAGCAACCTTAAACAGCAGTCACTGATGTTTGCCACCTATGCGCCGGATTATAACGAATATTATCCTGACGCCGGAAATGAAGCGACCTGGGGGACTCTCACCGATAACGTTCCTCTGGGCTGGACCTACAAGCTTGCCTGGGCCAGCGGCCAGACTTCGACCACCGGCGGGATGAGAAATATTTTCAAATGTCCACGCGAAAACCTCAGGGATTTTTCTTATTCCATCAATGCCGAAGAGCCATATCTTAAAAACCAATTTGCCTGGCACACCTCCCAACTGGGCAAATCAAAGATGTCCTTGAGCCGCCTCCTGCTGGTTGAAGAATCCGCAAACTCCTCAATGTTCTCCAAAACTGATTGCGACCAGGATAATTTCACCCAGAATCCGCATGATAACTTTTCCCTGAAAAATCACGGCGATGTCTCCATCATGTTCGCCGACGGTCATGTCTCAGCCATGAAAAAGTTCGATGTCAATGAAATGACCATTTACACCACAGAAATGGCGGAATGGACTCCAACAGGCCCATAATCTTTGCCCGACCAACTGCGCCGGACTTGATTTTGGCGTTTACTCCGGTAATTTATGAATATCCAACATAACGGAAGGTTTTCATGATTGCCGGAGTCGGTACCGATATTGTTAAAATTGCCAGGATCAAAGGATCGATCGAACGCCACGGGAATGTTTTTCTGGAGCACATCTTCACCCAAGAAGAGCTCAAAGAGGCATCATCCCGTCGCAACCCATGGCCATACTATGCCGGACGATGGGCACTGAAGGAGTCTCTATCCAAGGCTCTGGGTTGCGGGATCGGCTCCCATTGCGGCTGGCAGGACATCCAGACCCTCAACGATGCAAACGGTCGCCCCCGGACCGTACTTTCGGGCAAAGCGGCAGAACGCGCCGCCTCAATGCATATCGAACATGTTCACGTGTCAATCAGTCACGAAGACGAATATGCCTGTGCCTCCGTTGTCCTCGAAACACGCTGAAAAAGGGGCTCTGTTGTTATTTCCGGCATCTGATATATTGCCAAAATCACATCGACGTTGTATATTAGATGGCTAAATATTATAGAGATCCGGGGTTTATCCGGCCTGAAAATACGGTTTTCAGCGTCGGAAAGATAGTAAAGAACAAACCTCGGCTTTCATATCCGGGCCGGAAGCCCGAGGATGGTGAGTGTTTATGAATACGCAATTATTGATTTTCAAGGCCCTGGCAATTGTCGATGTGGTATTGAGACACAAATACTGGCCGTTCTCTTCTTTTTTGTTTATCGCCAGCTCTATTCCGCTGTTTCTGTTTCTTTCCGGTTATTTCTATAAGGCCGACGGAGAAAAGAACCCTTTGCGGTTTATCGTCAAAAAGTTCAAGCGACTGATGATCCTGTACTTTGTTTATAACGCCATTTACGCGTTAATCACCTATCTGATCTTCATCAAAAACGGCGTGGTGATGGGACACCTTCCGAACTGGTATAATTTTTTCATCCAGCCGTTTGTCGACGGTCAGCAGTATACGCTGATCAATCCGATGTGGTTCATTCCGTTTTTCTTTATCGTGCAGACCATATACATGTTCAGTTCACGTTTCATGCGCCGGCTGACAAAGGATGAATTTACGCATTTTCTGGTATTTACATGCCTTGGGCTGGGTGGATTCTGCCTGAGAAATGTTGCCTCGCCGGAAAGTTCAGTGGCGCAGACGTTTCTGTTAAAGATGATGGTCGGGGTGTTTTTTATTTCTCTGGGCCGTTTCTTTGCGCAGAAGATGTCGCATATCAATATTTATCAGGTCAAATACCTGATTCTGGCCATGGCGATCCGCGGCGCGCTGTTCATAGAGTTCAATTCACCGTGTTACAATTTTGCCGGAGCCGGATTCACCGAACTGAGCGGATTATTCTATTCAGTAATCGACATCTACTTTCTGCTCTATCTTTCCCGCGTACTGTCGCGCTACCCGCTGCTGGACCGTATTCTCAGTAAAGTCGGCAGCAACACCTACCATATCATGGCCAATCATATGCTGGTCTTTCTGGTAATCGACACGGCTATAACCAGATACCGCGGCGTCGACCCCAACAATCCATTCAACGATATTCTGGCCTATACCTGGTGGATCTATATGTTGGCAGGAATCGGCATCCCGACCTGCATCGGTATTGTCTCCAAATATTTCAAGAAGCGTTTTCTAACCGCCTGGACAGAGGTATACCAGCCTGGCTGCCAGAGACTCTGGGCCCGGGTCTATCAGGGAGTGTCTGCCACATCGGATTAACCTTACCATATTCCTCCGGCATCACGAGATATTATGGAAAAATCATCCTTTTTTGGTGTCGGCTATGGTAAAATATGGGATATCCGGTTAAATTATTTTTGTGGACAGCCGATTTATATTTTTATCTCATAAAACGGGGCATTCAAAGGTAGTGAGCGAAAAGAGATGAAAAATATTGATTTTTCCGTTAAAATCCAGCACATTCTGGAATATGACGGGCGATATCCCGTCGAGGCATATGACTTTGTCAATAATGCGGTAAAACACGCCATCGAAAAGATTGAATCCAATCGCATGGCAACCCGTCGGCACGTCAACGCACGTGAGCTTCTTAACGGAATGATATCTTTCGCCTGTCAGGAATACGGCCCACTGGCTTGGGATGTCTTCTGTAACTGGCATATCTATTCCCCGAGGGATGTCGGCAACATTGTATACAATCTGGTCCGGGAACAGTTGTTTTCCACCAGCGAAAATGATTCCCCGCAGGATTTCGATTTGAATCTGGACTTGCGCGAAGCGCTGGCGACACCGTTCCGCCATAATGCGGCCGACTCCCGTCTGGATGTTCCGATTATTGTCTGAAGCCGACAACGCCGGTCGATCCGGATGTTTTTTGATTTATCGACGCAAAGCTTCAAGGAATGAAGTTGTAAAAAGATTAATGCCCAAACATGGATGGTGAGGGGAATGGACAAGTACGATATCAACCATATCAGCTCAAGAACGCTGGACAATGGTCTGCAGATTTATGTTAATGAGCGGCAAATCGCTCCAGTGGTTTCGGTTCAGGTATGGGTGGAGACCGGCAGTATTCACGAGGAAGAGCATCTCGGGTGCGGGCTTTCGCATTTTCTGGAACATATGCTTTTCCACGGATCCGCCAAATACTCCGGGACCCAGATTGTCGACACCGTTCACCGCCTGGGCGGTGACATGAATGCCTATACCTCACTGGGACACACGGTTTATTACATCGAACTTCCTTCCCGTCACGTTCTTGAAGCCATCGACATTCTGGCCGATATGGTTGCGCATCCGGCATTTCCCGAAGATAAATTCAAGGATGAGAAAAACATCATCCTGCGCGAGCGTGATATGCATGGCGACAATCCATCGCGTTTCATGTCGGAAAAACTGTGGCATGAGATGTTTAAGATCCATCCTGCAAAACACCCGATCATCGGCTATCGCGAAAAAATCCTCAGCGTCAATCGCGAAATGATGGCGGATTATCATCAACGCCGCTACTCTCCTGAACGTTCATTCTTTATGGTTTCCGGAATGGTCGAACCCAAACAGGTCTTCGACGCCATCGCGACACGACTGGACTCCTGGGAACGCGGAGGTCTCCAGGAGGCGTTCTTGCCGATTGAACCACCTCAGCTCAGCCACCGCGAAGCACAGTACATTTTTAACGATCCGCTGGCCCGGATGTCGCTGTCATGGCACATCCCGCACAGCGGCCACCCCGATGTCCCGGCACTGGATATCCTCTGCGCCATAATGGGACAAAACAAGAGTTCACGGCTGGTCGATGAACTGAAAATACGCCGCAATTTGGCGGTGGACGTAAGTTCGTTCAGCTTCACCCCCTCGTTTTGCGGAATTCTCGGAGTCTCTCTGCTTGCGGAACCGGCAAAACTCCCGGAACTGGAACGGACGCTGGACGTGGTAGTGGAAAACATCCGCTCCGGAACATTTACCCGGAACGAACTCAAACGCGAAGTAACGCAGCTCTCCACTGAATATCTCCGCGCCTTGCGCTCCAACAGCAGTATGGTACGTATCCTCGGCAATTCCATATTGTCATACGGTTCCCCGGAATATGTCCACAAATATTTAGACGATCTGGACCACGTTACCGTCGAAGACCTCCAGCGGGTCGCCGTCAAATACCTGACTGAAGAAAACTCAACCATCCTGCGCGTAGTTCCGCCCGATGCCGAAGTTATTGCGCAACGAACCGTTAAAACCGTATCTTCCGAGCCGGAAACCGTCCCCAAACTGACAAAATTTGCGGGAGGACAACGCTTGGTCACTTATCATGACGCCTCATTGCCGCTCATCGACTTTACCATGATAATTCCCGGAGGCGTCTTTTTTGAACAACAGGAAAACGGCGGAATCACGGCATTGCTGGCCCAACTGCTGTCAACCGGAACCTCCTCCTATTCTGAAATGGAATTTCTGAATATGTTGGATGACAACGCCATTGAGTTCGGTGTTGTCAGCGGCAACAATTCACTCTCATTGAAAATAAACTGCCATAAGGAACGTTTTCCGCTGGCGATGCAACTGGTGCGCAGTGTTCTGATCGAGCCATCATTCGGAAAGAATGAGTTTTTGCGCGAACGGAACAATCTGGTGGAAAAATTGCGTAGCAGGGCTTCCTCTCCGCAAGGAATTGCCGAAGACAGAATGTTGCAGCTGCTTTACAGCCGCCACCCCTACGCGATTCCCCGTTATGGCGCTATCAACACCGTCGAAAAACTCCAATTGGGAGATATCTGTGATTTCTTCTTTCATACCTGCCTCAAACCCGACCTGGCAGTATTCGGCTTGGCCGGCGATTTTGATCAGGACGCCGTCGCCGCGATCGATGCCCTCATCGCGGTAATACCCTGGGACACAAAACCGCTACCTAACGTCAAATTGCCAGTGTTCCCCAAAAAGGTTATGGCCGAACAACATCCCAATCAACGTTCCCAGGCTGTGGTCATGGAGGCGGTTCCTGGTTGCGACAACCTGAGTCCAGACCGCTACATTATTGATATCCTTCAATCGGCAATGAACGGGCAAGGGTCCAATATTTTCAAAAAAATCCGCGAAGAAGCCGGACTGGCCTATTATACGGGCATGGTATCATCGCGTGGTTTTCATCGCGGCTACATTTCCCTCTATGCCGGAACAAGTCCGGAGGGCGCGGAGCAGACAGCAACTCTGATCCGGCAGGAACGGCAGCGACTAGCCACTCAGGGATTGGATCCCGAGGAATTTGATGCCGCCATGGCCAGCCTGGCCCATGCTAACGCCGAACAACTTGAAAATACCGGTGCGCTGCTGGTTCAGAGCTGTCTGGCGGAATATTACGGTAATGGGATCATGGAACCGTTTCGGCAACAGAAAGTCTACGAGAGTATTTCCCGCGAAGACGCCAACGCGGTAATCCGTCGTTACATGGCAGAGGAAAACTGCGTTAAGGTCATCTCAATGCCGGAATAAGGATATTAACGGCAGAAAAATCAAAATTTCATGCTGAAACCGGCGGCGGAAAGCACGGCTCTGACCGCCACCATATCCGGCGTCGCATAGTTGAAAGTCACCGTCACCAGTTGTTTTGCCAGATCGAATTCAACACATTCGACATCCTGAAGATTGAGAATGACTTCACGGATGGTCTCGGCGCATTTCTCGCCGGTCATTTCGGGAACGGTAAAAGTCAAGCGATTCGCAATATCCGGACCGATATCTCCTTCTTCATCATCCAGGATAAAGTCTTCAGGAGACTCTTCTGCCCGCCCTTCGCCTGAAATCACGATTCGAAAAATCAACACCAAGAGCAGGACACCACAAACCTGATGAAATATCGAGACATCCGGACCTGATTTAATCGTCGACGAAATGATCTCCGGAGCATAAGCATAACACATATTGAGCAAAAAACCCGCGCCAACCGCAGTAATCGCAATCGCGCTCAGATATATGGCCACACCACGGCGCCCGATAATCTTGAACATGGTTGTCAGTGTCGCGAGGTTAATCGCGGGGCCGGCAATGAGGAAAACCAGCGCGGCCCCGGGGGAAATGCCCTTCAATATCAACGCAGTAGCAATCGGAACCGCTGCAGTGGGAGAAACATAGATGGGAATACCGATAACCAGCATCAACAGGATCAAACCAACACCGTTATATTTGAACTGATCAAAGAATGATGGCGGAATAAAGGTGGAAATCGTCGCTGCGATCAGCAGTCCTATCAGCAACGGCTTGGCAACATCTTTGAAAAGAACGCCAAATCCATATTTTATCACCTGCAGAATCGCTTTTTCCGGCTCTTTCTCCACCACATCGTCAATGATCTCGCGGCCTTCAGTATCTCCCGACAGAAAACCTTCTACCGCGACTCCGCCGATGACCCCGCCGATAAAAGCAGTAAGTGCCTTGAACAATGCAAAAACCCAACCCAACATGCTCCAGATAACGATGATGCTGTCAACCCCGGTTTGCGGTGTCGCAATCAGAAAGGAGGCGATAGCCCCCTTGCCGGCACCATGACGTCGCAATTTCAGTGTCGCCGGAATCACCCCGGTCGAGCATACCGGCATAGGCACACCAATCAGAGCAGCCCGGAAAATCGTTCCCCACCGGCCGCTGCCAAGATGCCTGCAAACAAACTCCGGTGAAAAATAAATCGATAGTATTCCGGCCACCAGAAATCCGGCCAGAACCCATGGGGCCATCTTACAGGTGACCAGCCACAGCTCTTGAATATAGGTGTTCAATACCAGCAGTACATCATTCCACATATCTTGCTTCCCAATCTCTTCCGCGTTCCGGACAACTGATCCGTTCTCCTTGTCAGAACAATAAAAGTATACACCCTGACTTAATTTATGCAATTCTTAATATAAGAAAAGAACGTCCAAACCCTCTATCTATTGTTTCATTCTGATACTTTTCCCGATCTTTTTTTTCGACCATTTATATTCCAACGAAATCATCACATTACAAAACCTTTCCCTCAGTCCGCCGTCACGTGCTATTTGATCATTTCCGCCGCCACAAACAACGGAACGCAACATCCGCTCTGGCAAGGCATTACAAAAACAACGGACAAATGACGGATCTTTCCGTCATTTATTTTGCGTAGAATATTTTGAGCTGATGACTGGAAAAATGGTTCATGGATGGATAGATTACTGCATCAATATACAATACCCACAGAACCCGGGAACAATTATGACTACAAGTTTTAATGCGATAATCTGCCGCTATCACGAGATCGCGATCAAGGGCCATAACCGTAATATGTTCGAACAGAAAATGGTGGACAATATCCGCTATCTGTTGCGCCGGATCGAAAATATTCAGGTTAAAAAAGTCCGCGGCCGGATCTGGGTGCAACGCAAGGAAATGGTTCCGTTTTCCGCCGCAGACATGACAGAGATCCATGACCGGATGAAAATGGCGTTTGGACTGGAATCATATTCCCCCGCCATCATGACGCCTCCAGATATTGAAGCGCTGAAAGACGCGGTACGGTCCAGTGCCGCACCTTATTTTAACGCGGCGCTGGCACAGAATCAGACCATTTCGTTCCGTATCCGCGCGTCCCGCTCCGACAAAGAATTTCCGATGCGTTCAAAAGATATTGAAATCGCGCTGGCGACACTGGTCGGCGATATCTTCGACCAGGACCGCTTGAAGATCAACCTGGACAAGGCAATGGTAACGGTAGGATGCGAAGTCAGGCGCGAATTCGCCATCATCTTTTATGAGTCGTTCCGCTGCCCCGGCGGTTTGCCGGTAGGATCAAACTCATCGGTTCTGGCACTGCTGTCCGGCGGCATCGATTCTCCGGTGGCCTGTTATATGATGATGAAGCGCGGCTGCCCGGTCGATTACGTGACCTTCCACAGTTCGCCCTATACCCCGCCGGAAACCACCGACAAAGTCAAAAAGATGGGTGCGCTGCTCAATGAGTTTCAACGCCCCGGCAAACTATTCTCCTGTAATCTGGCGGAAATCCAGAAGGCGATCCGCGACAACTGCCGGCCCGATTTCCGTACCGTACTCTACCGCCGGATGATGCTGCGGATTGCCGCTAAAATTGCGGGAAATAACGGCAATCGCGCATTGCTTACCGGCGAATCGGTTGGACAGGTTGCAAGCCAGACCATCATCAATATGGGAGTCATCAATGCCGCAACCGAAATGCTGATTCTGCGACCGCTGGTCGGGATCGATAAAAATGAGACCATCCGGATGGCACGCGAAATCGGGACACTGGATCTGTCCAATGTGCAGGTCCCGGACAGCTGTACGGTTTTCGCCCCCTCTTCTCCGGCAACCGCGGCGCCTATGTTCCGAGTCCTCGAAGAGGAGCAGAAGCTGGGAGACTGGGAAAGCATTATCGATAAAATCGTCACCGAGGCGGAAGTCTTTTAGCCGACTCTGCGCCGGTAGTAGCTCGGAGCCACTCCTTTATATTTCTTGAAGGCGCGGCTGAAATAGAACTCTTCGGAAAAACCGAGGTATTCAGCGATCTGCGAGATATTCATTTCAGTATTCTCAAGCATATTGCAGGCGGCATTGAGCTTCAGTTCCATGAAATATTTCATCGGCGCAGTACCGAGGTGGCGACGGAACAAACGGATAAAGTACGAATCGTTCAGGCCCACCTTAAGACAAATATCCTCCAGTGTCAGCTTGCGGCGAATCTGTTCCTGCATATAGCGTAGCGCGGCTTCGATATATTCGTTTTTTCCGGAAACCGGGTCGATGCCGGAACTACCCGCCAGGTCGAGAAGAAATGAGAGAAACTGGTATTTTGCCGCCTCGATTAGCGCTTTGTTACCCGACCCCAGCCGCGACCGCAGCTGCTCAAAAAAGTTTCTCTTTCCTGGACCAATGTCCACAATCCGCGATCGGTCCTGCAGTAATCCGCCTTCCGCCAGCAAATCGGAAAATTCCTGCAGGGCTTCGGCACAGACAACATAGCGAGAATTTAACCCCGCCCGTCGATCCATCACCAGCCGTAACCGCTCCTCGGGCTTGACCAGAAAGAAGCTGCCACCGCGTACCTGATAATTGCAATGGCCGCCGCGCAGGGCACCCCGCCCGCCGACGATGTAATGAAATTCATAGGCGCGCGGGTTTTCCAGAGGGATATAACCGCCAATGCCCTGTTGAAATTCGATTTTCTTTAATTCCATTACCTGACCTTTGTTACTCCTGATCGGAGAACTATTGCGGGGAAAAACGTCAACTGCCGCAATTCCCCGCCTCCGTTCAGACTTTAATAGTGGAGAACCACCATCTGATGGCACTCAACCTGATCCACAACCACACTCAACTTGCCGTTAATATTTTCAAACGGAATTGCGCGTCCCTGAGGTTCCAGGGTCACCTTGCTTACCGCTTCGGGAACCGCTATCGTCACCTTGACGTCATTTATGGGGTTGAGCTCCTCGATTACCTCTACGGAGTTAAACGGCTCGCCGGTCAATGGATTCTTGCCGCCGCCGCGAATGACCGTATTGACATATAGGAGGTGCAATACGTAGCGTTTTTCCGCCTCCTGCCGCATCAGCGACACGCGCCCCTGCGACGGCAGATTGGTCGTAACCATCATATCGTCCGCCATAAAGCTACGAATGGCCTTCATCACATATTGCTTCATAAGCACAGCGCCATATCCGCGATAGATCGAAAATACGGGATGGGCAAAGTAGAGGATATTTTTACTGATCACACCACTGTCAAAACCGGAAGCTTCGGTCTTGTACGGGGTATGCTGGTGAGAACAGAAATGGCGAAAATCACGGTTAAAATAGGGATCGAAAACCTGGCCGAGGGATTTACCGCCGGCAGCCTTGATCCGTTGCGAAACGCCATACATGACAAACGGAGTTGAAATGATTTCCGGCGCGCATTCAGCCGCAGGAAGGACAAAATCCGGAGAAAGTTCATTGCAGCCGTGATAAGATGCACCGATATCCAGCACAAAGTCGGTTTTTTCAGGATTCAACCCGCTGCTTCCTGACATAATCAGTTTGCCGCCCTTCTCAAGAAACGCGTCCAGCTGTGCTTTAAGCTGCTCATTAATACAGATATCATCCGCCAGAATCAGAATCTTGTATTTATCCATAGACATCTTATCGTCGATAATATCGAAATGGATATGACTTTCCAGAAGCATCCGGCAAACGCCAACTTCCGCGGCGGATTCATTTTCGCCGCGACCTTCGGCATGATTTAACGCAGTATTGGAATAGATTGCGATATTGGCGGCGCTGGTGACGTTATCGCACCAGGCTTCCTTGGCAGCGACTTCAGCATAGGCCGAGCCGATGAGCTTATAGGTACTGGCGTCTAGACGCCCAGACGGGTGCAGTTGATCGCCAACGCTGCATTTAGAGCCCTGCGCCAACATGGCGGCACATTCGTAACGCAAAGCGCTGGGGTGCTTGAACCCGCCAAATTCGCCCCAGGTATTGTGAAATTTCCCGGTCATGCCGAGAAAGTCAAAGGGAAGATTGCGGCAATAGGCGGCAGACATCGGATAGTGGTCGTATCCCCAGCCTCCGGTGGGCAGGGATTCGAGTTCCAGATGGCTGAAATACTGCAGGATTTCGGTATTACCGCACTGGATATGGCCGCTGTTGTGGAAAATACGCATCTTCGGATCATGCGCCTTGGCGGCCTCGGTAGTACGGCGGTAATACTTCATCAGTACCTGTTTTGAAAACGCAATGCGTTCTTCCTTGTTTTCGGGATTAAACCCGTTTCTAAGCATATCTTCCAGGCACCAGCGGCAACAGCACTGTCCCTGTAAAATGATGTCTAGAAAAATACCATCGGCTTCCGGGAACATTCCAGCCGCCTCGGAAATTAAATCACACAGGTAATCAAGATAAGGGCTGTTTAAGCAGAGCTTATGGAATCCAGCCTTGAGCGGGGATGTGCCCCAGCTGGGATAACCGCCCTCCGGACCTATTTCTCGCCATTCCGGATGTTCGTAGGCCACCATATTGTTGATCCCGGCAGTCAGGTATACCGGCACATTGATGTTGATCTCCTTACAAGCATCCATTTGCGCGCGAAGCAGATTGAAATTCAACTCGGGATGCATCTTTCCTATCTTGGTGGGATGATAACTCCACCCGTGGTGACAACAGGAAAAACAAGTGATCGAATCGACATGAGCCTGGCGCAGAGTATCCTGCCAATATTTCTTGTCAAACATCTTGCCTACGCCCGGAATGTGCGGCGAAGTGTGAAAGTCGAGATGAACTTGCCGAAAACGTAATTTTTCCATAATACTATTTCCTATTTATTTTTATGGGGAACGGCGATGATGCCGGACCGCTGCTTTTTCTTACCGTCAAATGCGTTGAAACCCGTTGGGTTAAAGGGACGCGCCACAAAGGATCCAACGGACGGCGCAAACTCTCCACCGCCTGCCGCCCCAGCTCCGAAGTGGCAACCCGAACCGTGGAAAGACACTCCAGATCAAATCCCTCGCTGGCATAATTGTCAAATCCAACCACCGACAATTCCTCCGGAACGCAGATTCCGGCCCGGGTCAAATCATCAATCAGCTTCAGCGCCGGATCATCACGGGAAAAGAACACCGCGGTCGGACGATCCTGCCGGGCAAGAATGCGGTATATGTCCAGATAATTCCCGGATACAACCGTTTCCGCTCGCAGTTCCATCAGCTCGCAAAGCGTTACAAATGCCTCCAGTCGCTCGTTCTCGTTAACAAAATTCTGTCCATCGGCAAACCGCGCGGCAAAAAGGATATGTCGGTGCCCAAGCTCTTTGAGATGCCGCAACATCTGTAGAACACCGCTGAAATTGTCCGATAACACATTGGGGACCCCTGCCACCGAGGTATCAACCAGCACCCGGCGACAGTTGGGGTTGGTGAACAAATAAAGCATGGAAATGACCGAATCGCGCGCCAGAGCGATAATCCCCTCTTCCGGACGCGGGATTACCGGCAGTTTAATCGCGCCAAAGACTTCGCTCTCGCGAATCTGGGCAATTTCTACATCCAATCCCAGCTCACAACTGCGGGATACTATACTGTTGTAGATTTTCTTATTAAACGCCGAATCGGCGGTAGTTGCGATATATTCCTTGGAATAGATAATGATTTTTCTCAAATCGGGAAATTTGTGCTCTGACTGCTCCTCATACCGCATTCCGGTTACATAAGCCCCTTTGCCCGCAACCTTTCGCAGCAACCCGATGTTCTGCAATTCATCCATGGCGCGGATCGCAGTGATCTTGCTGACGCCATAACGAGTACAAAGCAGATTGAGCGAGTCGATTTTTTCCCCAGTCCGGTAAAGACCTTTTTCGATTCGTTCCTTAATATCTACCACCAATTTCTGATATAACGGCATGCTTTCTTCGGCCATGAATAATCCTACCCTGCAATAACTGTATATACTGTATATATACATGATTATCTCAAAAAATCAACTATGTCTATTGAAAAAAGAGAATATGATCAGCGGGTTGCTCAAAAGGATAAACTAATTTCGATAATATCTTACCTTATCATAGATATAACGCCTTGAAATCGACCTAACTGGGTTATATTAAACTTATGACGCATAAAACTCCACAAAACAATGGGAAGCAAACATGAAATTGAGAATACTTGCCTCAGCATTTGCCGTTATACTCGGTCTCACCACCAACGTCCCACAGCTGGCGGCCCAGGACGTCGCCACCGAGATCAACCGCATGAAGCTCAACATCCAGGAAACGGAACGTCTTAATCAGGAGCAGCTTGCCAGAACAAACGGGGCCTTGAACCAGATGAATGAAAACATGACGGCTATAATCAACCAGATGAATGCCATTACCCTGAAAGTCCAGGAGCTGGAAGCTAAAAACAAACAACTTGAAGCTGAAGTAGTCCTACTTCGCAAACAGGTGCAGGCCGAATCCGAAGCACGTCAGGAAACCATGCGCAAATTTGCCAATGAAGTCACAAAAGAGCTCGGCTCCAGCCGCCAGACCGTACAGACACCACCCCCGTCAAGCCAGAGCAGCTCAAACACCCCCGAAGGCGAATATCATGAATATATCGTGCAGAAAGGCGCAACACTTTCGGCTATTGCCAAGGCGGCAAATGTTTCCGTGTCTGATATTCGCAAGGCAAACAACATGAGCAGCGATACCTTGCGCATCGGTCAAAAACTCTTGATTCCAATCAAGAAGTAAAAGTGGAAAGGAATTCCGGAACCACGCCGTTCCGGGAACAATCATGACAACCCATATGGATAAAAAGAGCGTGATCCTGCAGCTTGTCGGCGTCAGGTTTTTCGGGATCATCAATGCAACCGCGTTTATAACCCTCGCCCTGCTTCTGACCTTAAGCGGAAACGACGGTTATTATGAATTATCATCCAATCTGACCCGTATCGGAATGGCTTTCGCGTTGCCTTTTTTGTTGTTTCCGGGGCTGTCTGCGCATTTATCCGACCGTTATTCCAAACGTAATATCCTGGCTTTTTCATCATTGTTGGAATTGGGAATCATGCTGGGAGGGATTTTTACATTGGAAGATATAACCCAGGGACACGAAAGCGCCCTGATTTATCTGTTATTCCTGCTCGGTACGAAAAACTGTATCTTCCGGTCCGCGTTTCTGGGAATCATGCCGGAACTGTTTCACAAAAAGAAGCTTGGCTCGGTCAACGGAATATTGACCGCCGCAGTTTTTACCGCTATCGCCGCGGGAATCGGTTGCGGTTACTGGCTGCTCCATATGATTAATACATACGATCAGATCAAAGTCAATTCCTGTGGCTGGCTTTTCGCCGCGCTGGCGACGTTGAGCAGCACTCTGGCGTTCCACCTGCCGGCAACCCT
>QKAL01000282.1 GCA_003246475.1 Lentisphaerota bacterium | reverse complement strand
CGGCCTGATGTACCTGCCCGTCAGCTACGGTTATCCCTTCAATAAAGAAATTGGGCATGTCGCCGACATCGACCTTGATCTCCTTAATCATGCTCCTTCCGTTTAGACGCAAGACTTCCGGAGCTTTATCACCGACAAAAAGTACAACAACCGCATTCTCCCTGTCTGCATTTATCATGAGGTTAACGGTATCGCCCGGCTTGTATTCCTGCCGTTCGCAGATCAGTTCCAACGGATTAAAGCGACAAGCACCGATGCCGCAACCGTTCTCTGAACCGCCCAATACCATAAATACATATTCCCCCTCTGCCTGGCTTTTACCGTCGCTCATCTCACAGCGCAAACGATACTGGCCCGTTTTTTCCACCTTGAATTTGAGCCCGTTTTCCGTACCTTGTTCGTCCATTTCCACAGTGCACAAAAGTTGTTCCGAAGATTTACCCGCGCTGTCATAAGATATATAGTAGAGTTTCGCCGTCCCCTTGCAATTGACAGGTTTACCCTCCGAAGTGCGGGTAACTATTTGAAAACGGGCAGTATCTCCGGCATCAAAATAACCACGGGATGGCCAGCAGTAAACATTGAAAGGTCTGGCGGCGACAAGCACCGACGCCTCGCCGGAAATCACCCTTTGGGAACGGTCTGTCACTTCCGCGGCAATCTCATATTTAAAATCGCCGTCACCAGATGATTTCAATACCGACGCAGTATCCACAGTGATCTCATATCCACCGTCCGCGCCAAGAACAGCTTCCCCAGAGGCGATCAGCTCCGACGCCTCGCCATAGTATGGCGAAAACCACGGTCGGGGCGGAACATCCTGTTCCCATCTTATCCCTCCCGACAGCCATGCACGGGGAATACCCTGCCACCAGTAACCGCGTCCGTAGAGCCAATCCCACGGCCCCTCAGGGAACCAGAAATCACGCCACCGCGCCCGCTCGATCTTATATTTCAATCCCCCGCCATTGACCGGCGCGCCCCAATAATAGGCAGCATTTACCTTGACCTTGAATTTTTGTCCCATGAGCACGGTATCAGCGGGTGCCGCAATTTTGACCTCGAACTCCGGTTTCTTATATTCTTCCACACGAAACGAGTAATATCCCAGCGAATTAATCCGCAGAGAATATACGCCCAAAGAAGCATTCTGGGGCAATGTAAACTCTCCGGAGATCCCACCGTAAACATCGGCTTTCTGCGACAGATTCAGAATATTCTGATCTTTGGGATCGGAAACTGTTATATGCATTGTGGTTCCGGCAAAAGGATTTCCTTCGCTTCCGGTATACGAAGTCCAGCCGCCCCATGCCTTATAACGTACTTTTTGTCCCGGCCGGTAGACCGGTCTGTCAGTAAATCCATAGATATGCCGCTGGTTCTGTTCCTGCCCGCCGTTTCTGCCATACCATATACGGGAAAATCCCATGACTCCAAAATGGCCGCCCGCATCGCCCACTTCGATCATCCAGGAATAATTCTGCGGCAAATTTTCCTTATCGCAGATCAACATGCCATTTGCGTCCGCCGTCAGCGCCATTTCCCGGCACATTACATTATAACGGCGCTTCTCATTTGTTCCGGGAATCTGTTCCGGTTCTTTCAACGGATCCTGACGGTAGCCGAAAAATTTAACCTTGGCGTTCTCCACCGGAGCACCGGTTACGGCATTCATGGCAAAATAGGCAATCCGCCCCCCAACGTTTTTACTGACGACGATAATATCGGAAAGCCATAAAACGGAATAACACCGGTATCCGTCAGGCAATTCGGCTTTCAACAGATAAGCCCCTGCCGGGACCTCGGGCATGGTAATACCGATGACCCGGTCAAAATGTTCATTTCCGGGATTTAGCGGAACCTCCCACTTGGCAGCAATATCTCCAAGATAAGAAGTATTTCCGTTCACCAGATCGTTACCGATTGCCGCAAGATTGATTTTACCAGGTTCCACATACAACGGATTCCCTTTTAGAAAATCTTTCATATCCGACAATAGATGATTAACGTTGATCCGCTGCAATGACAGCGAGACTTTTACCGCATTACGGTATTTGAAAGTAACAGTCGACCGCTTACCGGATGCCTCCATTTTCAGCGGCATGAAAGCGCCGACGCCATGGGTAATATCGTTAATCTGGCGTTGAATATGTTTCTTTTCGCCAGGTACATCCGACCATGATTTCAGCAAATCAACCGCCCGTTTATATTGGCAGCGGTTCATATAAACGCTCACCAGCGCCTGACGTGATGCCAGATCGTCATGGGCCAGCTGCTGGTAGATCTTAATATAATTGAACTCGTCTGGCAGTTTGAACCGCCTCACCCCATCGGCAAGCAGCGCCATCGTCTCATCATCTTTCAATGTATTAACGGCAAACGTGATCTCATCCGACTGCGTCTGGCGGCGAAAACGGGAATAAACCAAAGTATTGACGCCGAATTGAGACTGCAGGAAATCAGCCCAATCACGTTTTATCCCTTCAGCCTGCTGCGGATTGGCATATTCAGCGGCCTGCTGCAACAGCCAACGCCAACGTTCTCCGTCATTGGACGCAGATGCAAAAGAATTGGGCAAAGCATAATAGACCGGTGTCCCATCGGGTTTTACCGGCGCTCCGAGCCGATTGAACCGATTGCGGAAGTATTCGCGTTCCTCTTCATAATCCGGCAAGTGGTTCAAATCGGTGAGATACTGCAGTTTCCAGGCGCTTGCAGCCTGATCGCCATAACGTATCTCCTGGGCAAAGTCCAAGAAAAAAACATACATATTGACGTCATTACCCGGCTCTTTCGGGTTTTTAACCAGCGCAAACGTCTGTAGAAACAATTGGAGCGATCTGACCCGGTCACGCTTGAATGCGCTGACATAACGTCCGCGGGGCTGATTCTGATACTGATAGCCGCGATAAAAACGATTGTCACTTATATATCCCTCGTGAACAACGCAGGTATATGCCATAGCCGCGGCCAGTATCAGTTTCGTCGATTCCGGATGCGCCGCCACCGCCTTCTCCACCAGATCATCAAACTCGCTCACCCGGTTCAACTGGGTCAGGCAGTATATTGCGCCACGCAGCTCATTGCCATCAAGAGAATACTCGTTCTGAGGTGCCAGCAGTGTCTTATAGAGCGCCAATGCCTCTTGGAACAGTCCTTGCGATTTCAGGCGTTCCGCCTTGATTGAAATCTCATTGTCTCCCCGGACAACACATACGCCAAAGCACATCAGGCATATAAACAATAATTTCTTCAACATATACGTTCTCCTGATTGCCACGACAACAATATACCGGCGCGCAATCGCCAAATGTCATAAAGTCGGCGGCAGAAGGTAAAATAATTGTAAAACGTTATTCTCCGCCGCCATTACCGTTTGCGGGAGCCGGAGTGAAGCGACGCCGGGGTTCCGGCACCCGTAACCGGGCCTTGAGCCGGTAGCGGTTTTCACCCAGCAAGTCCTTGACCTGTGCCAGAAAACCGCGGTCTACCCGGATACTGAGCGTCCGGCCGCCCTCGACAAACACAATGTCGCCGGAATCGCAGGTAACGCAAACGATTACCCGAACCGCGCCGGGATTGGTTTGACAGAGGGTTTTCAGACTCGACAACGTCTCGCGCTGCGTATTTTTTTCAAATACGTGAAAATGAATTTCACTGGTACAGGTTTCAAGAGCGCTGTCCAGCGGCTGGATATCTTCGGCAACCAGTTTCACTTTCTCGTTTTCCTCACGCTTACTGGTAAGCGCGTCAAGAAGAATCGGCGTTTCCGGCTCCAGTTCAAAACCGCGTTCGGTCAGGCGCTCAAGCGTATTGCCGTACACCATGCACTCCATGGTGCAATCGAGGTCCTCCACCGTCAGAATGGCGAAAGCTTTACCGTTTTTGCTGCTCACCTTCTTCTGGACCGTCTTGATCATACATCCGACTTTCACGCCCAGGTTGTCATCAAACTCGGTAATTTTGCGCAGACTTGCCGACGAGAACACTTTCAAAAACTCTGCGTGCTTGGACAGTGGATGTCCGGTAACGTAAAATCCCAGCAGTTCTTTTTCCATGCGCAGCATCTCGGCTTCGTCAAATTCGGCAATATCGGGCACCGGAATAGACAGCGATTCATCCTGTTCCTCCTCGCCGAGCAAATCGAACAACGACCCCTGCCCCGCGGCTTTGTCCCGCATCCGCGAAGCGGCAAACTGCATAGTCGGCTCGGCGATGACCAATATCTGGGAACGCCGCAATCCGAGCGAATCGAATGCCCCGGACTTGGTCAGGTGTTCGATCATCCGGGAATTTACCGCGCTGCCGCAACGTTCGCAGAAATCGAGAAAAGTCTTGAACTTGCCGTCGTTCTGCCGGGCTTCAATAATGGCGTTGGCGGCAGCACCGCCCACTCCCTTGATCGCTCCCAGCCCGAAACGGATGGCTTCGCCGTCCACGGTAAAGTTAATATCCGAGGAGTTGACGTCAGGCGGCAGTATCTTGATCCCCTGCTCGCGGCATTCTCCGATAAAAAACGAAATTTTATCAGAGTTGCTGAGTTCACTTGTGAGCACCGCGGCCATAAACTCGGTCGGATAATTGGCCTTCAGGAATGCGGTACGGTAAGCTATGAATGCATACGCCGCACTGTGCGATTTATTAAAACCGTAACCGGCAAACAATTCGATCTTCTTCCATATCTCATCGGCAAGCTGTTCAGGTATCTGATTGGTTTCCCAGCACCCTTTGACAAACTTGGCTTTCTGCTGCGCGAGCACATCGACTTTTTTCTTGCCGATGGCGCGGCGCAGGATGTCCGCACCGCCAAGCGTGAACCCGGCAAGCACCTGCACCACCTGCATGATCTGTTCCTGGTACAGCATGATACCGTAAGTCTCACTCAAAAGACTTTCCATCTTCGGATGGTCATAGATAATCTTTTCCTGCCCCATCTTACGGGCAATGAACTGCGGGATAAACTGCATCGGTCCCGGACGATAGATCGCCAGCAGAGCGATAATGTGCTCGATAGTTTCCACTCCGAACGAACGGCAGAGGTTCTGCATGCCGCCGGATTCCAACTGGAACACGCCGACGGTGTTGCCACTGGAAAGCAGATTGTAAGTATTCTTGTCCTTGAGCGAAACTTTGTCCCAGTCGATGGTAATACCGCGATTTTTCCTGATACTGTCGAGCGCATCCTGAATCACGGTAAGGGTCCGCAGTCCCAGGAAGTCCATCTTCAGCAATCCCAGCTCTTCGCAGGGTACAGACGGAAATTCGGTAATGATTTCACTTTTCGCACCACGGGCCAGAGGTACCAGATTGTCCAGTCGCTGGTCACCGATGATTACCCCCGCGGCATGGATGCCCATCTGGCGATTGAGCCCCTCGAGCACTTCCGCATATTCGAAAATCTCCTTTACCCAGGGCTCATCGGCAATGAGTTTTACCAGTTCCGGGGACTGCTCCTGCGCCTTTTTAAGCGTCATTTTGGGATCGTCGGAGGGGATAAGTTTGGTGATCCGGTCGCCCTCTTCGAAAGTCCGTCCCAGCACTCGGGCCACATCCTTGACTACGGCCTT